>NZ_JANXUG010000104.1 GCF_025352015.1 Flavobacterium sp. | reverse complement strand
CCACTCTTCCTACTAACAATGGGGGAGATGGACTTCTTTTGTTTAATTGATTGATTGTTTTTCTGATGGCAACCAGACGAGTCATTAACCCCTCAAAATATTCTAAATGCAGCATGTTAGCACCATCACTTTTAGCATTTGCGGGGTCAAAATGGGTTTCAATAAAAATTCCATCAACACCAACAGCAATTCCGGCTTTGGCAATGGTTTCAATCATATCGGGTCTTCCGCCAGTTACTCCAGCAGTTTGGTTGGGTTGTTGTAACGAATGGGTAACATCTAAAACGGTTGTAGCGAACTGTTGCATGGTAGGGATTCCACGAAAATCAACTATCATATCCTGATACCCAAACATCGAACCTCTATCGGTTACCATCACATTTTGGTTATTGCAATCCAACACTTTTTGAACGGCATGCTTCATGCTTTCCGGACTCATAAACTGTCCTTTTTTTAAATTGACTATTTTTCCAGTATTGGCTGCAGCCACAACCAAATCAGTTTGACGCACCAAAAAAGCAGGAATTTGTAACACATCAACATATTGTGCCGCCAAGTTCGCATCTTCATTAGTATGAATATCAGTTACCGTTGGAATCTGAAAAGTTTCTGAAACTTTACGAATTATTTTTAATGCTTTTTCATCGCCAATGCCAGAAAAACTGTCAATTCGGGAACGATTTGCTTTTTTAAAGGAACCTTTAAAGACATAAGGTATTTGCAATTTATCGGTTATGGCAACCAGTTTTTCGGCAATTCTCATCGCCATTTCTTCGCCTTCAATAGCACAGGGACCTGCAAGTAGGAAAAAATTTCCGCTATCGGTATTTTTAAGTTGTGAAATAGCTTTAATATTCATAGTGTGTTTTTTATGGGTGCAAAGTTAGCATTTATTACTTGTTTTATAAAGTCAAAACACGAGCTTATTTTTTTAGTGTAAGTCCAGCAGGAACAAATAAGTAGCCTCTTTCATAAATGTTTAAGTATAATTTTATGGGTTTGTCTTGTTCGTCCCATTTTAGTTCGTAGATGTCTAAAAATCCAGCACCAATTTCAACTCTTTTGGTCGGAAATGGGCAACAACTTTCAATTTTTGTATATGTTATTTTTTCGCCTTTTGGTCCGGCTAAAGCATTAAGAAAACGATGGGCATTTAGATTTTCATCTTTAGTGTTTATATAAAAAACATTGATAGGATAGTGTGCATCGTAACCATATTTTTTGTCTTTACTAAAATTGGTTAAGACAAAAGTATTGTCTTTCGTTAACGTTGGGATAGGAGCGGAGTCGTCAACATTTCTCAAAGTAGATAGAGTACTAACACAAGAAGTGAGTACTGAAATCATAATGAACAATAAAATAAGTTTGACAGTGTTTTTCATAATAAAATGGTTTTTCTTGGTACAACAATAATCGTGCTAGGCAAGGGTTATCTGCCTCTTACAAATAGCGAAACAAGCGCACCGGTTATTACGCCATAAGATAATCCGCCGAAAGTGGTTTGCAAAATATAGGATTTCAAATTAAAGATATCTTGTGCTGTTTTTAAACTCATCGATGTGTTTTTTATTTTGTACGCAATGATGCTTTCAAAAAAATGAGGTGTAATACTTTTATAAACAACAAATTGAGCAATTGGGTTGAGTAAAGCAATTATAAACGAAATCACGATTGCAGATACAAATCCTTGTTTCCAAACCATTTGATTATGAAAGAAATATTTTTTCTTTTCGGCTAAAGCCAAATAAAAAAACAAAAAATTTGGAAAAATAAAGAGTAGGCTGCACATGGCGTAGTTTTCTATATACTTATCGTGTAGCCCAATTGCTTTTTCGCCAATTGCCCATGCTAACGTCAGCAATGTAAAGCGGAGTGCCCATTTAATTTCGATAGAAAAATTTTTCATTACAAGTTGAAATATGAGTTCAAAAATAGTTGATTTCGAGACTTTAATATTCCTATTTTTGTAAAAAAATCACAAAATGGAATTTTTAACGCACACATGGCATTGGTCGGTGGCAGGTTTTATTATTGCTGCAATAATGTTACTGCTCAATTATTTTGGAAAAGTATTCGGGATGTCCTCTAATTTACGTTCGTTATGTTCCATGACAGGTGTTGGAAAAAAAGTTCCGTTTTTTGACTGGGACTGGAAAGCGCAACGCTGGAATTTAGCTGTAGTTTTTGGGGCTATGATTGGCGGATATGTTGCTGTTCATTATATGAGTGATCCTTCTAATGTTACTTTAAATCCCAAAACAATTACGCAATTAGCTTCATTAAGAATTGACGCACCCAATGGAAAATTACTACCAAATGCTTTATTCGGCAGAGAAATATTTCACTCACCAAAAATGATATTTATCCTGTTAGTTGGCGGATTATTAATTGGCTTTGGTTCCAGGTATGCTGGTGGTTGCACTTCGGGTCACGCTATTGCAGGAATGAGCAATTTACAAGC
The DNA here is from genome assembly GCF_025352015.1 of Flavobacterium sp. GTDB lineage: Bacteria > Bacteroidota > Bacteroidia > Flavobacteriales > Flavobacteriaceae > Flavobacterium. The sequence goes on along the minus strand of NZ_JANXUG010000104.1, from coordinate 1,385 downwards.
ACCTTCACTAAAAGCCGTAATCGGATTTTTTATTGGCGGTCTAATTATGTCACATTTAATTTTACCCTTATTATTTTAAGCTATGACTTATTTAAAATATATTTTAGTTGGTTTTATCTTCGGAATTGTTTTGACTAAAGCCGAAGCGGTTTCTTGGTATCGAATTTATGAAATGTTCCAATTTCAGTCATTCCATATGTACGGCATTATTCTCACGGCAATTCTCACGGGCTTTATTGGCATTCAGATCATTAAAAGAAACAAACTAAAAGACATCAATGGCAATCTTCTACTTGTTCAAGATAAAGAAAAAGGCAATGCACGTTACTGGATTGGCGGAATTCTATTCGGGTTAGGATGGGCACTGGTTGGCGCTTGTCCCGGACCAATATTTATCCTACTTGGCGCTGGCTTTTTGAGTGTTGGGCTCATATTAATAGGAGCTGTTGTTGGAACTTTTTTGTATGGAGTTTTAAAGGATAAGTTGCCGCATTAAAAATTATTCTTCACAAATTATAAGCACCTTAATTGCAAAAAAACTTCATTTTCATTAGACCCAAAATACTTGGGCGCTTCATTTTATTCCTTTTCTTTTTGAAGTAAAATTTTAATCTTTTAACAGCTGTTTTTTCAATAGAATAATTAGGCACTCTGTTAAAACTACTGTAATTATGTTTGATTTTACATTAATTGTGCAACATAAAAAATTAGAAATAAAATAACCTTTACAAAACGGTTTTGAAATGTATTAATTAAATATTTTTTAAAATTTATCACAAAAGAATTTTAGTTAATTATCCTCAATCGTGGCGCAAAAATTATTAAGTAACCAGTTGGGTTTAATTAAATTATTTGATTTATTGGTCTATCAAATATAAATTTATTGATATATTGAACCAGTGTTAATGCTGTTATTTTAGCTAAAATTGTTTCGCCAGTTCGAGCAAGCTCTCGGGTCTTGTTTTAAAACCTTCAAAAGTTTTAGCGTAACTGCTTCTAATTTTGAATTGGTCGCATAATTGTGAAAATAATGTTTCTATTCTTTTTCTTGATTTTCTAAAGATGTAAGGCTGTGGTTTATACTCTTTTTGATTACTTCTCTTTGGCGTTTCCAATTTGATATTTACCGATTGAAATAAATCTAATTGAATGCTTCTCGATAAGTAACCTCTATCACCAAGTAACACACAATCAGATATTTGCTGTTTAATTTTTTTCAAAAAATGAATATCATGAACTTCAGCTTTTGTAATGTCTAACGAATGAAAAACCCCATTTAAAGAGCAAACACCATGTAGTTTATAGCCATAAAACCAGTTGTTTTGCGAAGCACAAAATCCTTTTGATGGAGAAGTTTCAAACTCATTTTTACAAATTTTAATTCT
>NZ_JANXUG010000072.1 GCF_025352015.1 Flavobacterium sp. | reverse complement strand
CTGGTATGCACTCAAATCGATAATAAATGAAAATCAAAGCCCAGTGAACAAAACAATAGCCTTAATAGCTACTTCTTTTACAGCTTGGTATGAATTTAAAGACATAATTAATTTAACATATATAAATTAGACTAAAGCCTTTTTTGTTAAAAATATTTATATTAACTATACTGTTTTTCATAGTACGTTTGATAATCGCCCGAAGTAACATTTTTTAGCCACTCTTCGTTTGACAAATACCAATCAATTGTTTTTTCTAAACCTTGCTCAAAAGTAACGGATGGTTTCCACCCTAATTCTCTATTAATTTTTGAAGCATCAATTGCATAACGTAAATCGTGCCCCGGTCTGTCTTTTACATAAGAAATCAGCATTTCAGATTGACCAGCATTTCTAGCCAATTTTTCATCCATTTGACGGCAAAGTAATTTAACTAAATCAATGTTTTGCCATTCGTTAAAACCTCCAATATTATAAGTTTCGTGATTCTTTCCTTCATGGAAAACCAAATCAATAGCTATGGCATGATCAATTACATACAACCAGTCTCGAGTATATTTTCCGTCACCATAAACAGGCAAAGGTTTGTTATTGATAATGTTATGAATAAAAAGTGGAATTAATTTTTCTGGAAAATGATTTGGTCCGTAGTTATTAGAACAGTTTGTAATCACAAAAGGCAATCCGTACGTCTCACCATACGCTCTTACAAAATGATCAGAACTCGCTTTGGAAGCTGAATAAGGAGAGTTTGGATCATAAGGCGTTGTTTCGGTAAACAAACCTTCAGCACCTAAACTACCGTAAACTTCATCCGTTGAAATATGGTAAAAACGCTTTCCCTCAAAGTTATCTTTCCAGCTAGTTTTAGCAGCGTTTAATAAATTCATTGTGCCAATAACATTGGTTTTTAAAAAGGCTAAAGGATCAGTAATGGAGCGGTCAACATGGGATTCGGCTGCTAAATGCAACACGCCATCAAATTGATACTTTTGAAATAAATCTTTAATAAAATCAGCATTTACGATATCTCCTTTTATAAACGTGTAATTCGAAAGTTTATCTATATCAACAATGTTTTCCAAATTACCCGCATAAGTCAAGGCATCCAAATTGAATATTTGGTAATTTGGATATTTAGTAACAAATCGTCTCACCACATGAGAACCTATAAATCCTGCCCCGCCTGTAATTAAAATCTTTTTCATATTATAATCTTCCGTCTGCTTTTTCGTTTAAAACACCTTTTACATCGAATAAAACCCCATTTGGTTTTTTTAATTTAGATAAGTCAATAGTGGTAAATTCTTTATGAGCTACTCCTAAAACTATAGCGTCAAATGTTTCAGATGGTACTTCTTTTGTTGTAATTAATTTATATTCGTGCTGCACTTCTGATGGTTTTGCCCAAGGATCGGTAATAGTTACATCAATACCGTAATCCGCCAAGGCATGAACGACATCTACAATTTTTGTGTTTCTAACATCGGGACAATTTTCCTTAAAAGTAATTCCCAACATTAACAATTTTGCTCCATTAATAGTAACTCCTTTTTTGATCATCAGCTTCACAACTTGCGAGGCTACATATTCGCCCATGCTGTCATTCAAACGTCTTCCTGCCAAAATAATTTCGGGATGGTATCCTTTTTCCTGTGCTTTTTGGGCCAAATAATAGGGATCGACCCCAATGCAATGTCCGCCAACTAATCCTGGTTTGAAGGGTAAAAAATTCCATTTGGTTCCAGCGGCTTCTAGTACGTGATGGGTATCAATTTCAAGTAGATTAAAAATTTTTGCCAATTCGTTTACAAAAGCAATATTAATATCTCGTTGCGAGTTTTCGATAACTTTGGCAGCTTCCGCTACTTTTATCGATGGTGCCAAATGCGTTCCTGCCGTTATAACCGATTTATATAATTCGTTTACTTTTTGACCAATTTCTGGAGTTGAACCAGAAGTTACTTTTAAAATTTTTTCAACCGTATGTTCTTTATCTCCCGGATTTATTCTTTCTGGAGAATACCCTGCAAAGAAGTCAACATTGAATTTTAAACCACTTACTCTTTCTAAAACTGGGACACATTCTTCCTCTGTTACACCAGGATAAACCGTGGATTCATATATAACAATATCGCCTTTTTTTAAAACTTTCCCAACCGTTTCGCTAGACTTGTATAATGGTGTTAAATCTGGTCTGTTGTTTTTATCTACAGGAGTAGGAACCGTTACGATATAATAGTTACAGTTTTGGATATCTTCAATAGTACTGCTACAAAACAATCCATTAGCGTTGCTACTTGAGTTTACCAATACATTCTTTAGAGTACTTTCATCTATTTCTAAAGTGGCATCATTCCCAGTTTTCAGTTCTTGAATTCTGTTTTGATTGATATCGAAACCAACAACAGGATATTTTGTAGCAAATAATCGTGCTAATGGTAATCCAACATATCCTAATCCGATAACTGCTATTTTAATATTCATGAGATTTCTTTAACTTATTAATCTTAAAAAAGGGTGGCAAATATAGTTATTTATTTAAATTCCAATAGATTGATATACAAAACCAATAGTTTTTAACTTTTCAGCATCTAGAAGATTTCTTCCATCAAAAATAAAAGCTGGTTTTAACATATCATCATAAATTTTTTGCCAATCATAGTCTCTAAACTCATCCCATTCGGTTAAGATGGCAATGGCATGCGCACTTTTGCACGCTTCATACGAATTATCGTAGGATATAATGTGTTTCTCATTTTCAGTTGGTTTTCTGGTGTCAAGGTAATTCAAATCAGAAAGCACTTGTTTTTGAGAAACTTTTGGATCAAACAAAGCAATTTTTGCTTGCTCATTAATCAAATCATCTGCAACATATATAGCAGCCGATTCCCTTGTATCATTGGTGTCTTTTTTGAAAGCCCAACCTAAAAAAGTTATTTTTTTTCCCGATACGGTGTTGTAAAGTGTTTGTACTATATTTTTAGAAAAACGCTTTTTTTGATGGTCGTTCATTATGATAACTTGTTCCCAATAATCAGCTACTTCATTTAATCCGAATGCTTTAGAAATATAGACCAAATTTAAAATATCTTTTTGAAAACAGGAACCTCCAAAACCTACAGAAGCTTGCAAAAATTTAGGACCAATTCTACTGTCCATACCAATGGCTTTTGCAACTTCGTTCACATTAGCTTCTGTCTTTTCACACAATTCAGAAATAGCGTTTATCGAAGATACTCGTTGTGCTAAAAAAGCGTTTGCTACTAATTTTGATAATTCAGATGACCACACATTGGTTGTTAAAATTCTTTCTTTGGGAACCCAATTCGCATAAATATCAACCAAAGATTCTATCGCTTTCAGTCCTTCTGCTGAAGATTCTCCGCCTATCAAAACTCGATCTGGATTTAATAAATCTTGAACTGCAGTTCCTTCGGCTAAAAATTCAGGATTAGAAAGGATTTGAAATTGAACTCCGTTTCCTGTGTTATCCAAAATACTCTTTAGTGCTTCGGCAGTTCTAACAGGTAGGGTTGATTTTTCAACTATAATTTTATTGTTTTTGGCAACTTTGGCTATCTGACGTGCACAAAGTTCAATATGTTTCAAATCGGCAGCCATCCCTTTACCAGTGCCGTAGGTTTTGGTTGGCGTATTTACCGAAATAAAAATTAAATCTGCTTCGTCAATTGCTTTATCGACTTCGGTAGAAAAAAATAAATTTTTTCCTCGAGATTTAGCAACCATTTCATTAAGTCCTGGTTCGTATATGGGTATGTTAGCAACATCTTTATCATTCCAAGCAGCAATTCTAGCCTCGTTTAAATCTACTACAGTAACTTTAATGTTTGGGCATTTTTGAGCGATGACAGCCATGGTTGGCCCGCCAACATATCCTGCACCAATACAACAAATGTTTTTAATTTTCATTATACTTTTTTATTTTAAATGAATCCAATACCACTTCACAGCTTCTTTTAAACCATCTTGAAAAGAATATTTTGGACTGTAGTTTAATAATTTTTTTGCTTTGTCAATACTTGCTAATGAATGAGGAATATCTCCAGCTCTGTTGGGACCATGAGTGACTTGTACCTTTGAAATGGCAGGATTAAATTCTGATAAATAATCTTTCAAATAAGAAACCATATCGTTTAGAGTGGTTCTGTCGCCGTAAGCGGTATTATAAACAGTATTCAATGCTGCTGGATTTTGTGTTAAAATCGCTAACTCATTCATTTGAATAACATTATCGATATAGGTAAAGTCTCTTGAAAAATTCCCATCGCCATTGATGATAGGACTTTGCAGTTGCATTAATTGCATCACAAATTTTGGGATAACAGCTGCATAAGCACCATTGGGGTCTTGTCTTCTTCCAAACACATTGAAATAGCGCAGACCAATAGTTTCTAGTCCATAGGTATTACTGAAAATTTCGGCATACAATTCGTTTACATATTTTGTTATCGCATACGGCGAAAGAGGTTTTCCAATTTTAGCTTCAACTTTTGGCAAACTTTCTGAATCGCCATATGTAGAAGAACTTGCGGCATAAATAAATCTTTTAACACCAGCATCTCTTGCGGCTACCAACATATTTAAAAATCCAGAAACATTGACATCGTTAGTGGTAATAGGATTATTTATAGAACGAGGAACAGAGCCTAATGCCGCCTGATGTAATACATAATCCACTCCTAGAACAGCTTCTTGGCATTGTTTTAAGTCTCTAATATCACCTTCAATTAATTTAAAATTTTCGTGTTGCGAAAACTCTTCAATTGCATGTTTATGACCGGTAGAAAAATTGTCTAGACAAACTACAAAATATCCTTTTGATAAAAAATACTCACAAAGATTAGCACCTATAAATCCTGCGCCTCCAGTAATTAATATAGTAGTTTTTGCACCTATCATTTACCTAATTTTTTAAATAATCGGTGTTTCCATTTGGCAAAAAATTCTGTTGGTTCTTCGTCTTCGTGATAACCACTTCCATACCCATAGCCATAACTGTAACCATAGCCGTAGCCATAGCCGTAGCCCACTCCATATTTTGCTTTATTTTCATAACCATTAAATATGATGCTCACATTTATAAGTTCTCCCCGTTTGGTTCGATTATTAAGTAGAGTCAACATTTCTTTTTTAGTGAAATTTTGGCGCACTACATACAATGTAAGATCACAAAATTGTGACAATTCTAAAGCATCTGAAACTAGTCCAACTGGCGGGGTATCCAAGATAATATAATCATACTTTTCTTTTAATTCATCCATCATTATTTTCATGGATTCGCCAAGAATCAATTCGGAAGGATTTGGTGGAATAGGTCCTGATGTGATTACGTCCAGAAACGGAATATGAGTTTTTTGTATTATATCGTCTAATTTATTTTGACCAATTAAATAGTTGACTGCGCCTAATTCATTTTGAATGTTAAAATCGTCAAAGATTTTTGGTTTCCGTAAATCCAAACCTAAAATAATAGTTTTCTTTTCGCTCAAAGCAAAAACAGTTGCTATGTTAAGAGAACAAAATGTTTTTCCTTCACCGCTGACGGATGAGGTTAACATTAATGTTTTTGTACCTTCAACGCTCTGTTTTTTGTACAAAAACTGCAATGAAGACCGAATGGCTCTAAACGATTCTGAAAGTGCAGATTTGGGTCTTTCATATACAGACAAATTACTTTCGGTATGCTTGACTCCGACAATACCAATAAGTGGTAATTGCGTTTGAGCAGAAATATCTTCGATATTTTGAACTGAATTACTAATAAAAAAGATGAAAAATACTAATACTAATGGAATTATGAGTCCCATAAAAAAGGCTAACACATAATTAACACTGGTTTTGGGTCCCAATAATCCTGCTCCAACATCTTTTGCTGGATCTATAAATTGAATATCGGGAAGATTTGAAGCTTTTACAATGGAAGCTTCACTTCGTTTCTGCAAAAATGTATTATAAAGGTTATCACTCAAATTATATTTCCTAGATAACTTTAGCCATTCTTGTTTGTCTGCAGGAAGTTTAGTGATTTCGGCCTCTACGGATGCAATTTTTTTATTCGCTAAACTCAAATCGTACAATAGAGCACTCTTATAGGAATCGGCATTTTCTTGTAATACTTTTTTAACAGATCGTATTTCATTGTCAATTCTTTCATAATACATTTCGCCTTTTATAGAATACGCCAGCTCTGATCTTTCAATTGATAATGTTATTAATTTTGAAACATTAATATTTATATTGGGTTCGTCAATACCTGCAACTGTTGGCGCTGGTAGCTTTGAATAATCGTTACCACTTCCTTTTAAATAGCTTTTTAAGGTGTTTAGGTAGGCAATTTTTCTTTCGACCTCATCTTTTTTGACATCATAGTCCGTCAATTGTTGTTTGAAGGTTGTTCCTCCTTCTTCTATGTCTGAAATGTTGCTTCTTTTGCCGAAATCTTTTAACTCATCGCCTGAATTTTTAAGATTTCCTTCCATTTCTTTCAACGTTTTATCTATAAAGATAATGGTGTTTTCTGCAAATTTATTTTTATTGTCTAATTGTCTTTTTATCAAAACTTCGACAGAGGTATTGAGATAATCTACCATTCTACTTTTGTTGTTCCCTTTGAGCGCTAATTTGAGAATGGAACCAGCTTTTTCATCTATACCTACGGTAATCGCCATGCAGCCCGAAACTGTTTGATCAAAATTATTTAAACGTACTAGTATTTCTTCACCAAAATTTTGACCAGAGAATGAAACTAAATTTAATTTCCAATGAAGAAAGGGCAAATTAACATCTTCACCTACTCTATAGGTTTTTTTAAAATCTCCTTTAGGTACATAAATTGTGGATGTCTTGTTATTTATGTATCTAATAGCTTGAGCGGTATTTGACTGAAAAGGAATTGTAATTTGATAGGTAGTTCTTGAAAGCATTTTAACTTTTACAAACTCGCCCAACAATTGATTTTGTGTTTTATCTACGATAATTTTAAAGGGAATCTCTCCGTAAACATCTTTTAAAAAATACTTGGTTTGCATAAAATAATCAGTATAAAACTGAAGTTTATCAACCACTATTTCGTTGTGTGATCTTGATTTTAGCGTTGTAGAAATCATCTGAACTTTATCAGAAGTTCCACCCCAATTAAAAACCAAACTTGTGTTTGCAGTAAACAAAGGATTGTTTTCTTCTTGAATTGCTATGGTTGTTTCTATACCATAAATTTTTTGTTTTCTGACGTTTACTTGATGCGCAATAGAAAAAGCAATTATTAATCCAACCACAAACCATTTCCAATAGCTAATTGTTTTAATTAAAAATCCTTTAAAGTCAAAGCTATTTTGTTTGTCAAAAAATGTAAAATCTTTTACTTCTAACATGAAAAATGGAGTTTATTTTTTAAGTAACAAAAAGGTTGTTGTAGCCAGGGATAACAAAGTTATTATGGTGCCAAGTGACTCTATTCCTGTTTTTCCTGTTCCCCATGTTTTTTGTTTCAAGGGTTTGATATAAATATAATCATTGGGTTGAAGGTTAAAACAAGGAGAATTAACTGCCTTGCTATCAGTCAAGTCTATGGTGAATGTTTCACTACCTTGAGGGTATTTTCTAATTACTTTTACATCTTTTCTATCGCCTGTAATTGCTATATCACCAGAATTGGCAATGGCTTCCATAATGTTAACTTTTTCTTGATACAAAACTCTTGTTCCAGTATTTCCAATTTCTCCGTTAATGGTGTATCTAAAACCTGCTAATTTTACAATAACATAAATACCTGCTTCGCTTTTAAAATATTGCTCATGAAGCATTTTTTCAACTTTAATTCGTACTTCTTCAACTGTAAATCCTAAAACATTGACTTCCCCAAGTATTGGTATTCTAATATTACCATGGTCATCAATAGTGTAACCATTGTAATAACTACTTTGTTCAGTACCTCCCATAGTTGTATTTTGATTGCCCGAAATGTTAAATATTTCTACAAATTTTGGGTCAATTGCTTTTATGGTAATCACTAAAATGTCGTTTGACTGAAGGTGATATGGTTTTTGAGTCACAGGATTAATTACTGCTGTACTTGAATCCTTTTTGTCTTGTAAATAAACCAAATCCTTTTTAGGGATGCAAGAAGTTACTAAAATACTCAACAGAAACAGTAAATATATTTTGGGGTTGTTCATTATTTTATATAAAAATTAGCAAACAAAGATAGTTTTTCAATTCTAATTACAAAAATGTAGTTTGCTATTATTTTGCTATAAATTTTTGAGCGTATTTTCAAACGGAATGCGGTTAAGAATACTTCTGCCAAGGGTTACCTCATCAGCATATTCCAATTCATCGCCAACGCCAATTCCCCTCGCAATTGTAGAAGTTTTTACAGCACAATCTTTAAGATGTTTAAAGATGTAAAAATTAGTCGTATCTCCTTCCATAGTTGAACTCAAAGCAAAAAATACTTCTTCTATGGCTCCCATTTTTACTTTTTCTAGTAATGAACCAATGTTCAACTGGCTTGGACCAACTCCGTCTATTGGCGAAATTTTACCTCCTAAAACATGATAAATTCCTTTAAATTGGCTAGTGTTTTCAATAGCCATTACATCGCGAACATCTTCGACAACACAAATAATTTTGTGATTTCTTTTAGTATTATTACAAATTTCACAGATGGCAACATCGGAAATGTTGTGGCACGAAGTACAAAATTTAATTTCCTCTCGCATATTGATCAAGGCATTCGATAAAAATTGTGTTTGTTCAACTGGTTGTTTTAATAAATGAAGTACCAGTCGCAGTGCAGTTCGCTTCCCTATTCCGGGTAACTGTGCCATTTCGTTTACCGCTTTTTCGAGCAATTTTGATGAAAATTCCATGAGGTAAAAGTAGGCAATTTGAAAATTAGATGATTTGAAAATTTGAAAATAAAATCATTAACCCAAATGTAAATTTTCAAAATGACACATTAATTTTTGTATTTTGGCTTCGAATAAAAACAACGCTATGTCGCCCACCACAATTCTTATTATTATTATTCTTTATTTTGGTGTATTGATTCTTATTTCGAATCTTGTTAGTAAAAAAAGTTCTGATAACGATACGTTTTTCAAAGCCAATAAAAATTCAAAATGGTACTTGGTTGCCTTTGGAATGATAGGAACTGCGCTATCTGGCGTGACCTTTATATCTGTTCCGGGCGAGGTGGGAAATCCTGATTTACAGTTCAAATACTTTCAGTTTGTGCTAGGCAACGCCATAGGATTTATAATCATTGCCAAAGTTTTGCTTCCGCTTTATTATCGCATGAACTTGACCTCGATATATGGTTATATCGAACAACGCTTGGGAACTGTAAGTTATAAAACTGCGGCTTCTATTTTCCTGATTGGACGAACTATTGGCTCCGCTTTTCGACTGTATTTAGTTGTCATTGTGTTGCAACGGTATGTTTTCGATTCGTTTCATGTTCCGTTTGAGTTGACCGTTTTAATTTCGTTAGGATTAATATTTGCTTACACCTATCGCGGTGGATTAAAAACTATTATTATTACCGATACTTTGCAGACTTTTTTCCTGGTTACCTCGGTATTTTTAACCATATTTTTCATTTGTCGAAGTTTGAATTTATCTGTATTTCAGGCTTTTGAAACCATAAAACAAAGCAATTATTCCAAGGTTTTTTTCTTTGAAGATTATTTGAAAGGTACTTATTTTTGGAAACAAATCTTGGGAGGAATTTTTGTAACAATTGCCATAGCAGGACTTGATCAAGATTTGATGCAAAAAAATTTAAGCTGCGCAACTATAGGCGAAGCTCAAAAAAACATGTTCACTTTTACAGGGATTTTTGTTATTATCAATATTTTCTTTTTAAGCGTTGGTGCTTTACTTTATTTATTTGCCGAAAAAAATGGCATTGCTGTTCCTATGGTTGATGGTGTGGCTCGTACTGATTTTTTATTTCCCGAGATTGCACTAAAATCGTTAGGAATTGTTCCTGGAATAGTGTTTTTATTAGGATTAACAGCCGCATCATTCGCTACCACCGATTCGGCTTTGACCGCATTAACAACTTCTTTTTGCGTTGATTTTTTAGCAATGGACAAAACCAAAAATCTAAACAAACCAAACATCGTTCGAATCAGACATCTTGTTCACATTGGATTTTCTTTTTTAATGTTTTTGGTCATTGTGGTGTTCAATGCGGTAAACGACGCTTCAGTCGTGAAAATGATTTTTAAGATTGCGTCGTATACTTACGGACCGCTTTTAGGTTTGTACACCTTTGGTTTGTTTATGAAGTCGAAAACGGTGTACGACAAGCTAGTGCCTTTTATCTGCTTGATTTCGCCAGCGATTTGCTTTTTTATTAGTAAATATTCCGTCGAACTTTTTGGCAATTATACTTTTGATAACGAACTAATTATCGTAAACGGATTGATAACCTTTATTGGGTTACTTTTAATCAGTAAATCAACAACACAAAATACTCGTTATTAATACTGATTTGTGGTCAATAAAACCAGTGTACAAGCTACTTCTACTTTTATGTCATTACTTTGAAGAAGTTGATAAAACTCTGGATTTTCTGTTCCAGGATTAAAGATGACACGTTTAGGTTTGGTTTCGATGATATAATTGTAGTAATCGCGCTGACGCAAGGGATTTATATATAAGGTTACCGTGTGAATATTAGACAGAGGAATATTTTTTGTTTTAATGCTAATGCCCGCCACTTCACCCATATTTGGACCAATAGCTATAACAGAATGTCCTTTTTCTACCAGCATTGTAATGGCTTTAAAAGCATATCTTTCAGGTTTTAGGGAAGCGCCGAGTACTAAAGTTTTCTTGTTTTTCATGGATTTTATTTCTAGTAGTCAAAGATAATGGTAAGTTTAATATTAGGTAGTTTAATTTAACTTCTATTTAATATTTATAACCAAAGTGAGGTTTTACCTTTGCAAAAAAACTATGGAACTATTTATTTTCCTGTTTGCAGCGCTTTTTTCGGTTCTAAATCCTATTGGAACTGTTCCTATTTTTGTGGGATTGACTCAAGATTATACCAAAAAAGAACGTTCACGTGTTGCGCTTTGGACGGGAATAAATGTTTTTATTATTTTAATTATTTCTTTTTTTATTGGACAATATGTACTCTCTTTTTTTGGGATAACTATCAGTGCACTGCGCATAGCTGGCGGAATTATAATTGCTAGTTCGGGGTTTTCACTTTTAAACGGGAAATTTAGTAAAAATCGTGGCATCGATAAAAAAGTACAACAAGATATAGAAAACAGAACCGATATTGCTTTGACTCCGCTAGCAATGCCTATGCTTGCTGGTCCGGGATCTATTTCGTTATTGATTGCTTTTTATCAGGAGCATCATTCCACCAACGAGATTTTCATTTCATCGCTAGCAATAATAATTGTTGCACTAATTATTTTTTTGATTTTGCGAAGCGCTCATTATTTGGCTAAAATTCTCGGACAATCGGGTATTGTGGCTATTTCAAGAATCGTCGGCTTTTTAACAATTGCTATTGGTATTCAATATATTATTAGCTCTGTTTTGAGTATCATTCGCGGAATTTAGAATAATTGTGAATTATAAATGAAAAAATCTAGCTACGATTGCTCATTGGTTTTCTTTACTTTAATTGCGTATCGCATTACATTATTATGTTGCTTTAGGAAGAAAAATTTCTGCCATCATACACCGCGCACTTCCACCACCACATGCTTCGATAGTATCTAAACTAGAATGAATAATTTCGACGTGAGCTTCTAGTTGTGCGATTTGTTTTTTGGTCAAGCTTTTATACGCTGACTCACTCATTACCAAAAACCTTTCGTCATTTTTTCCTTTTACTTCCAACATATTTCCAGCGAAGCTATTTACCTGGTCTTGGGTAATTAAAATGATTTCTTTGTCATCGCCACGAAGGCTATCAAGAACCATTTTGCGCTCTTTTTTGTCATCTATACAATCGGCACAAAGTACGGCAAACGTGTCGCCAAGGCACATCATAACATTGGTATGGTAAATAAGTTTTCGTTCGCCATTTACGGTTTGAAAGGCTTCAAAAATAACCGGAGTAAATTCAAAATCTTCGCAAAACTCAATCATAAGTTCTTCGTCGGCTCTAGGTGAAAGTGCGCAGTAAGCTTTGTCGTTTTCACGGTCTAGTAATAAACTGCCAGTTCCTTCAAGAAAAACATTGTCTTGTTCTGCCAAAGTATAATCCATGATTTCGTTGATTTTAAATCCATCATCTTCAAGAATATCAAGAATATCTTCTCTTCGTTCAGCACGACGATTTTCGGCAAACATGGGATACAAAACTACATCACCACTTTCGTGAAACGAAATCCAATTGTTTGGAAAAATACTGTCGGGTGTGTTAGGTTCGAGAGTGTCATCTATTACAATTACCTGAACTCCGACTTTTCGTAATTTAATAACAAACGCATCAAATTCGGCTTGCGCTTTTGCATTAACTGTTTCGGGCGAAAGTCCGTCAAGAACTTTTTGATAGTAATTATTTACGGAGGTTTGTTCGTTCATGCGAAACGCTACTGGGCGAATCATTAGTATGGCATTGGTGGTTTGTTTCATTTTTTAAGTTTAGAAGTTGATAAGGTTATAAGGTTTAGTCTCTGATTAGCGGCAAAGTTGAGCAGCGCAATAATCCTTCTTGTTTCGCAATTTCAGCGTAAGGAATTTCTTCAACTATAAAGTTGTTTTCACGAAGCCAATTATTCAATCTAATGAAATTCTTTTCAGAAACCACTATGTTATCATCAATCGAAAATATATTTGAATTCATAGCATACATTTCGTCTCGGGTAATATGAAATAAATTTTCTTTGCCAAATAGTTTGACTAAAAAAACATAATCAGCTTCTTCTCGGAAGCCACTTTTGTATATAATCCCTTTGTTTTTTCCAACAGGCTGAAAACAACAATCCAAGTGCAACGCGTTATCGCGAGCTTCGATTTTTGATTTAACTAAATCAAATTCCTTGACCATTTTGTGAGGAAATAATTGTTTGATATAATTAACACCTTCCATATTGGTACGAGCTGTGATATATTCTTTGTAATCTGAACCTTTGTAAGTTCCTATAAAAATGTGATTGTTCCAAAGCATTACGTCGCCACCCTCTATATGCACTTCTTGTGGCGGACGAACCACTTTTTCTGGAGTAATTTGGTCAATGATATACTGAATAGCATCGAGTTCGCGCTCTCTATAGGGCAAGATATTGGCTTTGACAAACACATCATCAATAACAAAACCAATGTCGCGTGAGAAGATTTGATTATAGTTTTCAATCATTTCTGGACGAAATACTTTGACATCATATTTTTGAAATACTTGGTTGAGCGCTTCCATTTCATTAATCATAGCTACTTCGACAGGATAAGTTCCTGCTAGTATGTGTTCTAATGATTTTGGATCATAGGCCTCTGCAATTGTGGGCGTTGGCCCATTATTTACTGCCGAACCCAGCACTACCGCCCTTAATCTTGAAGTTTCGTTTTTTACATTTAAGTTTAACATGGAATAGCTTTTAGCTTGTAGCAAATATAAAAAAGCTTCTCGGTTAGGAGAAGCTTTGTTTATAAGTATTTGAAGTTTTTTACTTAACATTTAACCCTGCAAAGGTGATAATTTCGTTACCTCTGAAAGTTATTGTTTTGTGAGGGTAGTTTATTTTTTTAAAAAATTCCTCTACTTTAATGTAAGTTGGTTCACCATTAACAATATGATAAGAAGCAATGGCAAAATTAGGTTGCAGCTCTTTTATGATAGCTACACATCCTTGTAGGGCTTCAATTTCTGCGCCTTCTATATCCATTTTTATCATATCTAAACGGGTTAATTGCATTTCTTTAGCCCAAGTGTCAAGGGTTACAGCTCGTTTTTTAACCGCATTGGTTGTACCTGAAAACCAAATAGCAGAAGAGCCCACAGTACCTGCCTCTTCAAAGTCAATAAAAGTATTTTCATTCCAAAGTAACAGGTCTTCGATAACTATATTATTGGGTAAATCTGTATTTAATTGCAAGTTCTCTTTTAAAGATTTTACATTAAATTTATCGGGTTCAAAACAATACACTTTGCCTTTTCCGCCTACATTTTTTGAATAAAATAAGGAAATATGCCCCAAATTAGCACCGGCATCTATAACAATATCATCAGTCTTTACCGCATAAAAATATTGATAGTAATGAAAATCATCTACAATAGGATATAAAGCTTGTTTAGTCAAAAGTACAGTTTGATGATAGGTTGTTTTATAAATTATCGTTTCGTTCTTTTTTAAAATATCAAAAGCGATTCCACGTTTTTTTAGTAACCTATAAATGGTGAGCTTAAGTACTTCTTTGGTATACCCTTTAGGAACTAAAAAACTAATTGCCTTTTTGATTTTTTTCTTTATACTCATTGTTTAATACCTTTAATGGACAAATATAAATAAGTTAGGTATTAGTTCTTATTAAAATAATTGAATCTTTAAAAAGTGAATCGCAATCCAAGTATTTATAACTATTGAACTTTTGTGTAGACTTATCATGTTCCTTATCACAAAAATCTCGAAGTCTTTTTTAAATAAAACAGCACCAACAAATTGTTGATGCTATTTAACAAAAGTAAAACCCTATTTTTTTATTTAATTCTTCATCAACTTTTTGGTTTCTAATTTTCCGTTTTCATCCGTAATGGTAATGATATAAATACCGTTGGCATAACGACTAACATCAACTTGCACCCTATCTGTTTTTTCCATATTTTGTTCCTCAACAATCTTTCCGTCAATAGTGGCAATACTTACTTTACTGAATTTAGCGTCTTTCATTACTATTTCGATAGTGCTACTCGATGGATTGGGAATAATAACAAAATCTTTGACTACTTTAATAAGGTTACTATTTTCAGTACTTATTGCTGAAGGATTACTTGTTACTTTGGTGTTTTTCGTTGGTGTTTTATACGAGTAATTATCGGAACATCCTTCGGGATAAGCCGCAAATTGTGCGCCTTCAACCGCTTCAAAACCGGGATTTAGTTCTACATAATTGGCAGCATGATACACCACACCGTTTGAGAAAACGTTATCACCAACAGAGATAATGTTTGCAGCTTTAATCCAATCGGCTCGTTCTCGCTGCTTGACTATCGTTGCAACCAGATTGTTGACATCATCTGCAGGAGAAAGTAACGTTAATGTAGGCAAACAACAATTATCAAAACTTACATCGGGACCAACATTAGCTGAATTATCGGATATTGTGTAAACAAAAGTTCCAGCCGGACAATTTACGTTGAAGTTCGCATCAATTTGGAATTCAAAATTACCTGTTGGATTTGCGCCAAACAAATTTGGTAAAACGGCAAAACAAAACGTATTTGAGGTTAGTATTGTTGGCGCATTTATGGTTGCCATTACAGTGCCGTTTTGAGTAATATTTAAAATCATAGTAGTCAAAGTTGCGTGAACTGGCGAACTATAAGTACCACACACTTGTATAGGAGAGTTGCCTATCATGTCGGGGCAATTAATATTGGTGGGATTCGTATTTAGTGCGCCCAATTGTGGATTAGCGCAAACCGTTCCACAAATATTATCAATATAAACGGTTCCAAAATGAGCAGAAGGTTGGCAATCACTAACGGTAAATTCGATAGTTCCTGGTTGGTTTAAAATTTCACCAACATTCAATCGGGCACAAATCCAATCGGTGTAAAGAACCCTACGTTTAGCGTTTACATAAATAACATTGAACAAGCAATTATCAGGATTGGCGATAATACAAATTTCATCTACTACGTTGCCAAATTGGTCTAAAGCTCTTACTCTAAAAAATGGTTGTATGGACTGACCGTGAGCAGGTTTGTTATCCATAACCAATGAAAAATTAAAATCTATAGTAGCTTGATTTATATTTGGAAAATAACGCGAAACGGTGGTTTGATCAGAAGATCCCATTCCTTGTTCATTATTTAATTTTATACACTTACTGCCGCCACCACTTGTAAAAAGCGTTGGAATATTAATTCCTAAACCAGCCAAAGTTGGGTCGTACTGTTGGTAACCCGCACTCGTATTATCAATTAAGGTTACGGTAGCATTCATATCATTTACGACTGGCGTCACCACATTAGAAGCTGTCATTACTGATGGTGTGGCGCAAGACAAGAAAAATGCTGTTCCTGAAGCTGGTTGCGGATGAGGATCAGACCAAAAAGAATAACCTGCCGTGCCGTTTTCAAAATCGCCATTAACACATTCTTGCTGTATTGAAACTGGCAAGGGTCTCGCAAAATAATCATCTTTAGTATTTGGATTTTGAGTAAAAAATAACTTTCTCAATTCGAAAACTTTGTTCTTTACAATCGCTTTTTGTAGTTCAGCATCGGTGAAATCTTCTTCACTTCTTAAATGCTGAATTAACTCCTCATTAACTTGTTGTGTCAATTCGTAATTATTGAAATTAGTATCAATAAATCTCTGAATTGCGACTTCGGTTTGGTTGGCATTTGAAATCCTATTGTTTTCGGTATTCAGATACTCCTCTATTTGTGCTGAAATGATATTTGAATGAAAACAAATAGCACAAACTAGTATTGTTTTTACTATCTTATACATATCAATCGTCATTTGCAGTTAGTTTTTGAACTTTGAGTTTTAAGTCCTGAATATCTTTATTGTTTTGTTCAATAGCTTTGTTTTGCTGAATTATATATAAAGTTAGTTCCTCTATTTTTGCCATATGTTTGGCTTGCATTTCGGCTAAATCTAAACCGTTTTTTGCTAATTCAGTTGCTGAATCTATTCCGGGTAAATGTTTATTGTTAGTAATGTACTCTTCCACATTTTTTAATGGCATCAGCCCATAATTTTTTTCAAAAACATAATCTGCCCAGTTTGCAGTGCTTCGTAAAGCAACTTTTACTTTTTCTGTCAAAATTCCACCTTCAACAAATAATTTATAGTTTCCTGTTGTATTGGGAAAAGTAGCATCTGCTCCGATATAAATCTTACCATTGGATGTACTATTCGAAGTCGTAAACCAAATATTACTGTTATTCATATCCACAATTCTGTTACCACTTATTGTTGTGGCTTGGTTTATAACACCATTGTTTGAATAAAGACTATTGTCTATTGAGCTAATTTGAAAGGGTAACGCTGCCGAACCATCACCTGTTACCGTTATATTACTGTTGCCCGAAATTACATTAGTCGCCGGAAGCGTTACATTATTTCCGTTGGATATTGCTAATGTATTGCCCGTTAGTGTCAACGATTGCTGATCTGTATCGGTAAAAGTTGGTAATGTAAACGAACCTCCACCATTAGAAAGTGTTATAGTATTTCCTGCTTGTGAAATGGTTTGTGGCGTAGCCGTATAAGTAGGAAGTGTAACACTGTTTCCGTTAGATATTGCTAGTGTGTTGCCCGTTAGCGTTAACGATTGTTGATCCGTATCGGTAAATGTTGGTAACGTAAACGAACCTCCACCATTAGAAAGTGTAACAGTATTTCCTGCTTGAGAAATGGTTTGTGGTGTAGCTGTATAGGTAGGAAGTGTAACACTGTTTCCATTAGATATTGCTAATGTATTGCCCGTTAGTGTTAACGATTGCTGATCTGTATCAATAAAAGTTGGTAACGTAAACGAACCTCCACCATTAGAAAGTGTTATAGTATTTCCTGCTTGAGAAATAGTTTGAAAAACATCTGTAAAAGTTGGTAAGGTAAACGATCCTCCGCCATTTGAAAGGGTTATAACTCCACCTTCGGATTGTATAAGTATTTGAGGAACATCAACAAATGAAGGCATTGGTAAATTTACAGGACTACTTGCTACGCCATTGACAGTTGTTATCAATTGGTTATCCGTTGTTATAGTATTGGAAATTGAATTGATAATTTTGGCTTGAGAATTAATATTATTAACGTTACTATTCATCAAATTGGCGTTTGAGGATAGTATGTTAGTATCAACTACATTTGCCATTTTTTGCAAAACTACATCACCAGTGGCATTTACGCTCAAAAATTTATTAGTGGGTTGCACCGAAACTGCATTGTAATTACTCGTTAAATTGGTAAAACGAAGTCCTGAATTCCCATTTGTTCCTTGTGTGATTTCTAATTTATTGTTGGGCATCACTGTTCCTATACCAACTTTTCCTTCTACCAGCAGTCCACTAGATGGAGCTATTTCACCTGGATCAATTCCGTCGGGAGTGAAATTTTTCCCAATAACAACACCACCTTTAACATCTAACCTATTGACCGGAATAACATTATTTCCTAAACCAATTCCGGTATTCCCGTTTTTACTGATAAAAATTCTTTGAAATCCTGCACCATCGGCTATGATTACTGTTTTGCTAGTATCGTTTCCAGCTAAAAGTGGCGTTGAAGGAACATTTTGCATCGTAATTAAATTGCCTAAAAAGACATTATAATTTCCTTGAAGCAAGTTAATGGCTGACTGTGTTCCCAAAAAGATATTTCCGCTGCCCGACACTAAATTTCTTGGCGTAGAACATCCCATAGCAATATTACTATTGCCACTATTCAAATGTAACGAAGCATAACCAATAGCAGTATTATTGAACCCATCTATATTTGCTTCTAATGTTCTATGACCAATAGCAATATTTCTGGAACCTGTTGTATTGTTAGCTAAACTCCTAGTTCCGTAAGCGTTATTTAGGGTTCCCGAACCATTTGCTGCCATGGAACCATTTCCAAAAGCACAATTGTAACCTCCAGTATTATCAGATAATGTTCCTATTCCGAAAGCACTATTACTATTGCTAGTATTATTTTTTAAAGAATTTATACCAAAACCAGTATTAAAGCTTCCAATATTATTAACGCCTGAATTTTCTCCCGAGAATGTATTATTTGATTGCCCGCTTGCCGAAAAAAAGAATCCAAAAAAAGTGAGAATTGTCAAAAAATAGGTAGTTTCCTTTTTCATATCAGAATATTTAAATTAAAAAAATCAATTAAAAAACCATTTTTATTTTCTAAAAATGGTGCTGATTTAGTTCTGATATTTTGACAATTCAAATGTATATAGTTTCCTTAAAATAATCTACTAAAGTCAATTAAAATCGATAAAATACACATAATTTATTATTTATAATGGTAATATCTTATATTTTACATTGCAGTTTATACTGATTGTATACATAAAAAAACTCCTTACTGGTTAAGGAGTCTTGTAAAATATAAAATGAGAACTTTTATCTTTTATCCATGACAACAAATGCTCTCAAAGGATGCCCAGTATACACCTGTCTTGGTCTTCCTATTGGTTCTTTGTTGACACGCATTTCTTTCCATTGTGCTATCCAACCAGGTAAACGACCTATGGCAAACATCACGGTAAACATATCCGTAGGAATGCCTAAAGCGCGATAAATAATACCTGAATAGAAATCAACATTTGGATATAATTTTCTGGATACAAAATAGTCATCAACCAATGCCGCTGCCTCTAATTGTTTGGCAATATTCAAAATAGGATCATCTACTCCAAGGGTATTTAAAACCTCATCGGCTGCTTTTTTGATAATTCGGGCTCTTGGATCAAAGTTTTTATAAACTCTGTGTCCAAAACCCATTAAACGGAACGGATCTTCTTTGTCTTTGGCTTTTGCCATATATTTTGCGGCATCGCCTCCATCTTTTAAAATATCTTCAAGCATTTCTAAAACGGCTTGATTGGCGCCTCCATGCAATGGTCCCCAAAGTGCAGAAACGCCCGCGGAAATAGAGGCAAATAAACCAGCATGAGACGAACCCACCATTCTAACGGTTGATGTGGAACAGTTTTGTTCGTGGTCTGCATGTAGGATGAATAATTTATCTAGAGCATCAACCACTACTGGATTAGAAGCGTAAGGACCAGTAGGTAATTTAAACATGAGTTGCATAAAATTTTCAACATATCCTTGTGTATTGTCGTAGTAGTTCAAAGGATAGCCCATCATTTTTCTGTAAGTCCACGTGGCAATGACTAAAAACTTGCCCATAGTTTTACAAACCGCCTCGTACATTTCTTTTTCGTTCTCAACATTCACTACTTTGGGGTTAAAAGCTGTAAGTGCGCTGGTAAGTGCTGATAAAACACCCATTGGATGGGCTGTTTTTGGAAAACCGTCAATGATGTTTTTCATTTCTTCGTTCACCAAAGTATATTTTCTAATATCAGTTTCAAATTGCGCTAATAAAGATTTTGATGGTAATTCACCAAAAATAACTAAATAAGCTACTTCAAGAAAGTCTGCTTTGTCTGCTAAATCTTCGATCGCATACCCACGATACCGAAGAATACCTTCCTCGCCATCTAAAAATGTAATATCACTTTTACAAGAACCCGAATTTTTGTAACCCGGGTCAAGCGTGATAGCACCTGTAAGGGCTCGTAGTTTTTCAATATCGATGGCGGCTTCGTTTTCGCTTCCTACGATTATTGGAAACTCATATTTGTTGCCATCAAATTCTAATATTGCTGTCTTGGTCATGATATAAAAAAAGGAATTAAATCTTGTGAATAATAATTTAACAAAACTAGGGAATTCAGAGTGAAATAAAAAAGAATTTTCACAAGGTTTTTGTTATTTATTATATTACAATACGTTTATTGTGCATCACTCTTTTTATAAATAAAAAACTCACGAGGATGAATCGTGAGTTTTAAAATTTTGCAATCGTAATACCATTTACTCTTTTATTACTTTTTCGACTTTTATTCCTTTATCTGTAGTTACTTTGATAAAATAAATCCCGTTTTGTTTATCTGAAATGTCAATCAATTTGCACATACATTCTACGAGTATAAAATCAAACGTTTCTTAACTGATGTAGCATTAGGAATGATGCCGTCAAAAGTTTGGACTGGAATTTATGATGCAACTGGCGGTTATTTAGTAGTAAAAGAAAATGGAGAAATTCTTTGTTATCACATTTACAACAGAAACCAATTTGAAGATTATTTATTTGAAAATACAAAACTAGAAACTGCAAGTAGTACACGACACGAATTTGGAAAAGTTTATCAGCAGAATGGCGAATTTTATTTTAAATTAAATTTTCAGATTCGTTTTAAATAATTATGTTTTGATAAATAAAAAACGCCTACTCATAACAGCACTTACAAGCAGTTGCTGGTTTTTGATAAGTTAAACGTTTAATTTTCATAATTTCGTTCACGGTAGCAGAAAATACTTTGGTCATAACACCACAACTGACGTGTATCCGAGGAACGATAGTAAAAAACGAAATCGTTTATTGCTTCCCGAAAACTAGGATAGCCTAAAAGAAACTTCATTGCGGTATACTATAAAAATATATAGCCTAAAAGAAACTTCGTTGCTATATACTATAAAAATATATAGCCTAAAAGAAGGTTCATTGCTATGTTGTATAAAAATAATATGTATAAAAGTATTACAAAAAAGAATATATTACTTAAAACCATACTAAATGCACCAACCAACAGTAGTATTTCGTTGTGATTCAAATTATACTAAATGAGTGTAGGCGTGTTTTGAGCGAGAATTTATTTCAAGAAACCCTTTTGGCAATGCAAAAAGTACTAACTCCAAAAGGAAAATTTACAACTTTCAAGAGTTTGTTTTCAAGACCAATTAAATTCAGTAATGCACTATTGATTACAGGATTTCCTATGGTAATATCGCTTTCGCCTGATTTGTTTTTTTGAAAATTGGCACTAATTTTTCTAAAGAGATATACGGGCATAAACAAGAAAAAATTCCAGTAACTTGATTTGATAATTTCAAGATTTTCGGCAACGATTTTAGCTTTTAATTCTGATTTTGTGTACCGTCTGTGATGCATATTTACCTCATCATGATAACTCCACAAGTACATAAATGCTGGCACAAAAACATATAGCCTTCCGCCTATTTTAAGTAGCGTTTTCCAGTTCTTAATGGCTTTGACATCCTCTTGAAGATGCTCTAAACAATCAGAGGCGATAATAATATCAAAGGTTTGGGTAAGTGTGATGTTTTGGGCATCCATGACAAAGGCATTGGCAATTCCGTTGGCTTTGCAGTTGGCAATTGCTACGTCACTAATATCAATTCCAAAAAGATTTTCATTTTTAAAACCAAGGGCTTCCAAGTCTTTCAAAAATATTCCTGACGAACTTCCTATATCCAATATTTTGCTGTCTTTAGGTGCGTCTTTCAGTAGATCGAGCAAATAGTTTCGGCGTGATTTAAACCACCAGTGGTCGCTTTCAACATCATGATATTTTTTTTCAAAATCTTTTTCCATACTTTTTTAATCTACTCTTTTATCAATAAAATAGCGAGGTCTTTGCTTTACTTCTGAATAAATTTTGCCAATATATTCGCCTATAATTCCAAAACAAAATAATTGAACTCCTCCCAAAAAATACATAGGCAAAACCGTAGAAAGCCAACCAGGAACTACATCACCCGTGTATATGGCAAAAAAGGCATAACCCGTCATTAGCAAACAAGCAAAAAAGACCACAAATCCAATAATAGTAACCAGTTTCAAAGGATAATTACTAAAAGAAGTAACACCATTCCAAGCAAAAGCTGCCATTTTTCGCAAAGGATATTTTGATTCACCCGCAAAACGCTCCAACCGGTCGTAATACACTACATCTTTATTAAAACCAATACTTGGAATAATGCCGCGAAGGAACAAATTTACTTCGTTAAATTCGGCCAAGGCTTTCAAAACCCTTTGGCTGCACAATCTGTAATCTGCATGATTGTGAATAATATTTACTTTCATGAGCTTCATAAGCTTGTAAAAAAGCAATGCGGTATTTCGTTTGAAAATAGTATCGGTTACTCTTTCTTTTCGAACGCCATACACGACATCTGCACCAGAAACGAATTTTGTAATCATTTCTTCAATAACACGAACGTCGTCCTGCAAATCAGCATCTATAGAAATCAAAGCATCGGTTTCGTCTTTATAGGTGAGCAGTCCTGCCAGCAACGCTTTTTGATGGCCTACATTTCCTGCTAATTTCAATCCTTTTATGTAAGTGAGCTTTTGGGCGTTGTCTTCTATGCATTGCCAGGTTTTATCGTTGCTCCCATCGTCAACAAAAACTACGAAACTTTGGTTTGAAATAACATTCCGAAGCACTAAATCTTTTATGATGTCATTCAATTGCGTGGCGGTATGTGCCAATACCAATTCTTCGTTATAGCAGGGAGCAACGATTCCGATGATTGGATTTTGATTGGTTTGCATTAATTAATTGGTGTGTTATTTGGAAAAACAAATTTAGCCAAAAAATTGACTTTATTTCGAAACCATCCAATGCTATATAAACCTGCAGCACTCATAATGTACAACGCCACTCTTGCCGGAAACATATAGCGTGGTTCTATGTAGGTTAATCCGTGAAAAATTAATAAAGCAATTATGATAGACCAAAACAACCAATAATTGATAAGATTTTTTTCTTTGAATAAAAATACAAAAGCGCCAAAAATAAGTAGTATATTAATACAATTTATAAGCAAAATTATAAACCAATACCCAGTCGTTCCGTGAAGTGGTCCCAAATGAAATGCATTGGGTTGCACACTATTTATGAAGTAAACATGACCATAAAAACATTTTACAAAAAATTGTCTGGTAAACCAAAAAGGGTGTTCCAACGCATCGTTTATCAAAAAATCTCTGTAAACCTTGTTAGAGGATTGGTGAGTTTTTTCCATGATAACAGCTAGTTCGGTACCACTTTTCGCCCAGTTTTGATAGTCCTTGCTATCCGCTCTATTATCGTTGTCCCAAAAACGAAAATCAGTTGGTTCCTCTCTAAACTGGAATCTGCCAATGTGGGCGACATAATAAAACAAGCCTTGCTGATCTTCATTCGATTTAGTGCCCGTTATAGCTTTTGCCAATTGCAAAACACCAAATCCTAATATTCCAACACAACAAAAAGTAAGTGCTAATTTTTTGCCATAGGTTTTATAAAATTCCTTTCTTTTGAAAAAGGAATATAAGATAATCACAAATCCTAAACCTAGTATAAGCATGGTATTGGGTCTATTCAAAATCAAGAACCATAAACCAAAAATCAACAAAATCCATCCCCTTTTTTTATTAGGATTTTGAAAAACAATAGTCCAACCATAAAGTGCTACTGTTAAGGAAAAAAAAGCGGGTACTTCGCCCAAAATCCCCAGTGAATAGTAACAATGTATTGGAAAAATAAAAAATAGCGCAATCGCTAGTAGTCCAACTTCTTTTGAAAATAATGAACTTGCAATCCTGAAAATTAATAACAAACTGATGGTAACAATTATAAAAGTAAATACAACTGCATAATTCCAAAGCTGGTTGTCAGTAGCTTTTGAAGAAGCAATAAAATAAGCTGGTGTGTAAAAAATAATCGGACCAGGGGCTTTGGTAATGGTGACTTTATCATAACTCAAATCTCCTTTTAGATAACGAGCCAAGTTTTTTGACTCCACATGAAAGGTATCATCGCCAAAAGGTTTTGCTTTAAAAGGAAGATTCAGCACAATGAGCATCATGAGAGCCGAAGTCAAAATAATTAAAAGGTTGATTCTTTTGGTCAAAAAAGTAACTGTGTTCATAGTATGTTCTTACTTAAAATAATGCCGAAAAATAATAAAAAATCCCGAGCTTTCACTCGGGATTATAGTGTAATGTCACATTTCTATTTTTAGGATAAAGCTGCCTTCACTTGATCAGCTGCTTCTTGAAACTGAACTGCCGATAAAATGGGCATTCCAGAGTTATCTATTAACTCCTTTGCAATTTCGGCATTGGTACCTTGTAAACGCACAATGATTGGCACTTTTATAGCATCACCCATATTTTTATAAGCATCAACAACCCCTTGTGCTACGCGATCGCAACGAACAATTCCGCCAAAAATGTTAATCAAAATGGCTTTCACATTTGGATCTTTCAGGATAATCCTAAAGGCTGTTTCCACACGCTTTGCATCAGCAGTACCACCAACGTCAAGAAAATTTGCGGGCTCAAAACCTGCATATTTTATCAAATCCATAGTTGCCATGGCTAGTCCTGCTCCGTTTACCATACAACCTACTGTGCCGTCGAGGTCAACATAGTTCAACCCTACTTCTTTGGCTTCAACTTCTATTGGATTTTCCTCGCGAATGTCGCGCATGTCGGCATACTTTGGCTGACGGTATAATGCATTGTCATCTATATTTACTTTGGCATCAACAGCCATAATTTTGTTATCGGAAGTTTTTAAAACAGGATTTATTTCAAACATTGAAGCATCACAACCTACATAAGCATTGTACAACGAATCTACAAATTTTACCATTTCTTTGAAGGCATTTCCAGAAAGTCCCAGATTGAATGCAATTCTGCGTGCTTGAAAAGCTTGTAAACCAACAGCGGGATCTATTTCTTCGGTGAAAATTAAATGGGGA
The DNA here is from genome assembly GCF_025352015.1 of Flavobacterium sp. Lineage (GTDB taxonomy): Bacteria > Bacteroidota > Bacteroidia > Flavobacteriales > Flavobacteriaceae > Flavobacterium. The sequence continues at coordinate 3,900 of NZ_JANXUG010000072.1, read as the reverse complement.
GTGTGTTCAGCAACTTCTTCTATATCCATACCACCTTCTGTAGAATACATAATCATATTTCTGGCTTTTGCTCTGTTTAGTAACACTGACATGTAAAACTCTTTAGTATCACTTTCGCCAGGATAATAAACATCTTCAGCAATCAAAACTTTGTTTACACGCTTTCCCTCTGGCGGAGTTTGAGGCGTTTTTAACATCATTCCAATAATTTGTTCTGATATTTCTTCCACCTGCTGCAAGTTTTTAGCCAATTTTACGCCACCACCTTTTCCTCGTCCCCCTGCGTGAATTTGCGCTTTGATAACATGCCAACTCGTTCCTGTTACTGCCGTCAGTTGTTTTGCAGCCGCTACAGCTTCCACTGGGCTATTGGCAACTATACCGCGTTGAACGCGAACGCCATAAGTGGCTAAAATTTCTTTTCCTTGATATTCGTGTATGTTCATTATTGAGAGTTAGTTTTAATAAAGAAGTGAAAATAATTTGTTAAAATGTGCCACAAAAGTAATTAATTGGAATCAAACGAAAAAGATAATCGATACCAATTTAGAATTTTCTTGATTTACAAATTTTCATTTGTTTTTTCAGTACAACATTTTTAGTTCTTTGACTTCAAAATAGGCAACTGAATCATCTTCTAGTTGTACTTCTAGTTTGCCATCACGAGTAACTTTTTGTATAATACCCATAAATTGCTTTCCCGTTTTATCCTCGAAAGCAGAAGGGAACTGTATTTTAAATAAATTTTGATGGTATTCGTCCCATACAGCATCCTGATTTTTCGTTAGTATTTGCAAATAATCTTGTAACGATTTTTTTAAAAGCAGCGCAATACTTTCTGGCGAATATGTTACACCTGTAATACAGGACAAAGAATTTGCTTGTGGCAGATGCTCAAAGTTGGTTTGGTTCACATTTAACCCAACACCTATTATGGCATTTATACTTCCATCGGGCTTTAAAGAATTTTCAATTAATATGCCTCCCACCTTTTTGGAATCTGCCATAATGTCGTTGGGCCATTTTATCTTGCACTGCTGAATTTTTAGTGATTGTAAAACTTTTAAAATCGATACAGCCGTTACCACATTAAGATCAAAAATAGTATGCTTTTTTAAGACAAAATTGGTAACCAAGATACTCATGGTAAGGTTTTTACTGGGTTCTGAAATCCATTTGGCACCCATTTGTCCTTTGCCTTGTGTTTGTTCGTTAGCCATAACTATAGTAAAATTTTCTAGAGCTTCTATTTTACTCAATTGCTTCAAATAGTCGTTGGTAGAATCTATGGCATTGAGTTTGATTAAGGACATGGAACGAAGTAAATATTAACGAATTTTAAACTTTTGTTGAACAAAAATAAAGACAAAAAGTAATACATTTGCAAAACTTACATAAATATTAAATGACGAAGAAAACGGTTAACACAGATGTTCTTTTGGCAAACATCATAAAAGGAATAGAAGAAGTAAAAGGAAATGATATCGACATCCTAGATTTAAGAGCAATAGATACCGCAGTTTGTGACTACTTCATCATCTGCAACGGAAATTCCAACACACAAGTTAACGCTATTGTTAACTCCATCCAAAAATTAGTTTCAAAAGAATTAAAAGACAAACCTTGGCATGTGGAAGGTTCAGACAATGCCGAATGGGTTTTGATGGATTATGTAAATATTGTGGTGCATGTTTTCCAAAAACAAATCCGTGAGTTCTACAACATTGAAGGACTTTGGGGTGATGCCAAAATAACAACAATTGAAAATAAATATTAAAAAGTTCCAATAAAAAATGGCTAACGAAAAAAAACCTACCGGTTTCAAATTAAGTCCATGGTGGATTTATGGATTACTAATTCTTGTATTTTTTGGACTAAACTACCTTGGTGGTGCTGGATTTCAAGATACTACAAAAATATCGTATTCTAAATTTAATGAGCTTTTAGAAAAAGGTCAAATTGAAAAAGTGGTTATTTACAACAAAACAGAAGGTGAAGCGTTTTTAACCAAATCTGCACTGGCTGATTCAGCTAACAAAAATGTAGCTAAAGACATGTTGGGCAATAGTAATAAAGGACCACACTATTCATTCGACATAGGAAATGATCAAGTTTTTCAGAATAATATTGAAAAAGCAAAAACCGAGGGAAAAATTAAAGATTTCGATTTTAAAGGGAAAAGCAACTGGTCTGAATTATTAATAAGCATCTTACCGATTGTAATAATCGTAGGTCTCTGGATATTAATTATGCGAAGAATGTCTGGCGGTGCTGGCGGTGCTGGCGGACAAATATTTAATATCGGAAAATCGAGAGCAAAACTTTTTGATGAAAACTCTGAAGTAAAAACTACTTTTAAAGATGTCGCAGGATTAGAAGGTGCTAAAGAGGAAGTCCAAGAAATTGTAGAATTCCTTAAAACTCCTGAAAAATACACCGTACTGGGAGGTAAAATTCCAAAAGGCGCATTACTAGTAGGACCGCCGGGAACAGGAAAAACACTTTTGGCGAAAGCCGTAGCAGGTGAAGCTAAAGTTCCGTTTTTTTCATTATCAGGTTCCGATTTTGTCGAAATGTTTGTGGGTGTTGGTGCCTCTCGAGTCAGAGATTTGTTTAAACAAGCCAAAGACAAAGCTCCGTCAATAATTTTTATTGATGAAATTGATGCCGTGGGGCGAGCAAGAGGTAAAAACAGTATGTCGGGCGGCAATGACGAACGTGAAAATACCCTAAATCAGTTACTTACTGAAATGGATGGTTTTGGAACAAATACACATGTTATTGTAATTGCAGCCACCAACAGAGCCGATGTTTTAGACAAAGCTCTAATGCGAGCAGGACGTTTTGATAGACAAATTTATGTAGACTTACCAGACATAAGAGAACGTAAAGAAATTTTTGAAGTACATCTTGCTCCATTAAAAAAAGTAGAAGGTTTAGATACTAGCTTTTTAGCGAAACAAACTCCTGGTTTTTCTGGTGCAGACATCGCAAATGTATGTAACGAAGCCGCATTGATTGCCGCGAGAAACAATAAAACCGCCGTTGATAAACAAGATTTTCTAGATGCTGTAGACCGAATTGTAGGTGGATTAGAAAAGAAAAATAAAATCGTTACTACAGATGAAAAACGAGCCATTGCTGTTCACGAAGCAGGCCATGCCACGGTAAGTTGGATGTTAGAACACGCTGCACCGTTAATAAAAGTTACAATCGTACCAAGAGGACAAAGTTTAGGCGCGGCATGGTATTTACCAGAAGAACGATTAATTGTTCGTCCCGAGCAAATGCTTGACGAAATGTGCGCCACGATGGGCGGAAGAGCTGCTGAAAAAGTAATTTTTAATAAAATTTCTACCGGAGCGTTAAGTGATTTAGAAAAAGTTACAAAACAAGCTAGAGCAATGATTACCATTTATGGCTTGAATGAAAAATTAGGAAATGTTACGTATTATGATTCATCGGGTCAAAATGAGTATAATTTTTCTAAACCGTATTCCGAAGAAACAGCTCAAACTATTGATAAAGAAATATCAAATTTGATTGAAACTGAATACCAAAGAGCCATTAAAATTTTGGAGGAAAACAAAGATAAATTAGAACAATTAGCCTCTATTTTAATTGAAAAAGAAGTTATTTTCAAAGATGATTTGGAAACTCTTTTTGGAAAAAGACCTTTCAACATACCAGCGGAAGAAACCGATATAGTTTAGCAAAAAGAGTTTTTTAACATTTTTTTAAAATCTTAATTCAAAATAAGCTTTTGAATTAAGATTTTTTTATCTTTGAACAATTCCAATTAGCAAATTAAGATTATATAACTACAAGCATGAGTCTTTTCAGAAAAATTTTTGGCACTGGTAATGATACATCTGACGAAGAAAGTCAAAGTGAATTCAA
>NZ_JANXUG010000064.1 GCF_025352015.1 Flavobacterium sp. | reverse complement strand
AATGAAAATCAAAGCCCAGTGAACAAAACAATAGCCTTAATAGCTACTTCTTTTACAGCTTGGTATGAATTTAAAGACATAATTAATTTAACATATATAAATTAGACTAAAGCCATAAATTTTTATTTCGCGATCATTTCGTTTTACTATTTGAAACAGTCTTGTTGATGCATTTTATACTTATTCGTACAGATTGTCCTAACAGTTGAACTTAATATTTGAAAGATTTTGTTTTTGAGAATAAAATAAACCTATTTATAAACAATGATTTAAGGGTTATAACTGCACTTTTTGTTTCCTTCTTAAAATTAATTGAACTAGTAGCGATAAAAGCACCGTTATAGAAGCACCAATAAAATTTAACCATAAATAACCCAATTTTTCTTGACCGGTTGGATAAATATAAATGGTATAATAATAAATAAAAAAAATGGTAATTTGACTGCTAATTGCACTATAAAAAATGGCATTTGCTTTCACAAATTTTATATAAAAACCTACCAAAAACACTCCTAATACAGTACCATAAAATATAGATCCAACAATATTTACCAATTGAATTAAATTTTCAAAAAGTGTTCCCACACAAGCAAAAAGAATAGCAATAATTCCCCATAGTAGCGTGAAATATTTAGTTGCATTCACAAAGTGTTTTTCAGATTTTTCACCTTTTACATTCCGTTTATAAATGTCGATAGCAGTTGTTGATGCTAAAGCAGTTAATCCAGAAGCTGAAGAAGACATGGCAGCCGATAGAATTACGGCTATTAAAAGTCCTATCAACCCCGAGGGCAAATAATTTAAAATAAAATAAATAAACACATAATCTTTGTCATTTGTTTCAGCTTTTTCATCCACTTTTGTGATGATTGTTTTGGCTTCGTCATGTAAATCTTTTTCTTTTGCTGATAGAGAAATTAGTTTTTTTCTCAAAATTGGATTATCATAATTTTGATTCAAATGATCAATATATAACAAATTAAATTCCTTTTTTTCTTCAGATAACTGCGTCAATTGTTTTTCTAGCGAATGATAATTTTGCGCATATTTAGATTTTTCAATCGCTACTTTATTCACAGGATTAAAGGTAAGCGGTACAGGATTGAACTGAAAGAAAACAAATACCATAACTCCGATTAGCAAGATAAAGAACTGCATTGGCACTTTTAAAAAGCCATTCATTATTAGCCCCATTTGGCTTTCTCTATTTGATTTCCCCGATAAATAGCGACCCACTTGAGATTGGTCTGTTCCGAAATAAGAGAGCATTAAAAAGAAACCTCCGGTAATACCACTCCAAAAAGTATATCTATTTTGTGGGTCAAAAGAGAAATCAAGAATATTCATTTTATCATTGGCACCAGCAATGTGCATAGCATTAGAAAAAGTCATATCGTTGGGTAACAAATGCAATATCAAAAAAAATGTAATAATCATACCACTCATTATTACAAACATTTGTTGCTTTTGAGTCACATTGACAGCCTTTGTTCCTCCCGCAAAAGTATAAATCATAACCAGTAATCCAATAATAATATTAAGAATAGTGAGGTTCCAACCCAAGATTGATGAAAGTATAATAGCTGGAGCATAGATGGTTAAGCCTGTTCCTAAACCTCGTTGAATAAGAAATAAAATGGCGGTAAACGAACGCGTTTTTAAATCAAAGCGCTGTTCTAAATACTCATAAGCGGTAAACACTTTTAATTTATGATAAATAGGTATAAAAGTCATCGAGATAACTACCATGGCTATTGGTAAACCAAAATAGAATTGCACAAACCCCATCCCGTCATGATAAGCCTGTCCAGGTGTTGATAAAAACGTGATAGCACTTGCTTGTGTTGCCATAACAGAAAGCCCAACAGTCCACCATGGTGTTTCTTTGTTTCCTAAAATGTAATCCTCTACATTTTTACTTCCTTTTGTTTTATATACCCCGTAAAAAACAATAAATAAAAGCGTTGCCGATAAAATGATCCAATCGAGCTGTTGCATATTAGAAGAATAATTGCATTAGAATAAAAAAAATAATAATGTAGAGCACATTCATCACTAAAACCCAAGTGTAACTATTTTTCCAAGCCGATGTTTTTTTGTGAGCCATATTACTTTCCTATTGCGATAATATTAGCCAATAATCTATAGGCACCAGAAACTCCTTCGGGCAATTCTCTAAAAAAACTTAAACCCGTGTAAACATAATTTCCTTTACCATATTTGGCAATTAATAAAGCACCATTTTTTGGTGTTTCGCCTTTATCATTGGCAGAAAGAATAGGAGTGAAGTGGGTATCCCATTCATTGGGATAATATAAACCTTGCTCTTGTTTCCAACCTTTAAAATCTTCAATCGTAATTTTATTTGGATAATTTAAAACGGAATGATTTGGTGCTAAAAAACGAACTTCCGCATTTTCTTCGGTAACGCGATCACGCGAAATTTTTAAAGAATATGGTGCTATATCTTTGGTAACCAAATCATCAAGTGTATTATATTGCACAATCATCGTTTTACCATTTTTTACAAAATCTAATAAAACACTTTGTTTATAAGCCAATCCGTTAACCACATTATAAGCACGGATTCCAGTCATTACTACGTCAAAGTTTAGGAGTTTCTCATTCGATATTTCTTCGGGTTTTAAAATATCGACATCATAACCCATTTGCTGTAAACACTTTAGTACTTCGTCTCCAGCACCCATGATGTAAGCAATTCTCTCATTTTTGGTTTTTATATTTAAGCGAATACCTTTGGATTCGGCTGGTTTTAAAACCATTTGTTTGTTGATGTGCGAATAATTGATGTCAATTTTACTTTTATCGAATGTTTCATCGTTAACTTTGACAATGCTTTTGATGACGATTTCACTTGATTCATTGGATGGTGAAACAGTAAAATTAGCAATTGCTTCTCCGCCATTTCTGGTTATTGAAAACGGAATTTGCGTCGGCGTTACTTTCCAGTTTTCAGGAACTTGTAGTTGTACTGTACCTTGAATATTTTGTTTTCCTACTTTTACTAAAACAGTTATTGTTTTTTCTTTATTGGAATTAAAAATATATACTTTTTCAGCAAAGTTAGATGTGGCAATTGGCACAATATCTAAAGGTTGATAAATTTCGCCTTTTACATCGTCATTGTATTTGTAAACAACATTTCTTTCAAACGGAATTTCTACACCGTAAATTGCAATCCAAAATCCAACTTTCACTTGACGCTGCACATCAGGGCTACCAATGTCTACTTGCGCGTCTACGCGATACATGCCAACGGTTCCTTTTTGGTTTAACCAATAAGGATTGGTGTAATTTAAATCTTTTGGAAGTTCTAAAGTAATGTTATCATTTAAGGGAATGTTATTTTTTAAATCCCTAATTATTTGTTCTTCTTTGTGATTATAAACAGGAACAGCACCAATACCATTTAATTTCATTGGTACGTTACTTCTGTTGATAATCTCTACCTTGACGTTTAAAGTACTTGCTCGGGTAACTTCTTGCTCGTTTGAAACAGCATCAAAATATAATCCGGCGCAAGCGGCAATGGTTTTTTTTAGTTCTTCTAGTTTAATGGTTCTCCAATGCGAATTCTCTAAACGTTCCAGTAACGCATAAGCTTTTACCAATTCTGAAACACTAGCGGAGGGATTTTTAAAATCAAAGTTTTTTTCTACTGCTTGTAGGATAGCTCCGATAGGTTTTCCACCAGGAATTCTATTCCAAGTGGTATCGATACCGTCAAAAAAATTGTTTTTATCTTTGGGTGCATCTCCTTTTAAAAATTCTAAATATTCTACTTCTTCGCCACGTGTTCCTGTAGAGCCAAAACCTTGTGATTGATGTCTGCTTCTGCTTAATGCAGCAATTTCTTGATTTGATTTGCCCAACGACTGGTAATACGTTCCAATTTTCATGGTAACTAAATTGCTTTTATCAGCGGCATCAAATTTTTCTTTACTGCCATAAAACCACCAGGAAGTATTGAAAAACAAACGCTTTGGTTTCCAGGTTTCAACAAATACCAATTGATTTGGAAAAATTTTGGCATCATTAACTTTATCAAATGCTTCAAAACTCAACATGGCAGATGAGGTATGATGACCGTGTGTGGTACCTGGGGAACGATGATCAAATCTGTTGATGATTACATCAGGTTGAAACTTTCTTATTACCCAAATAATATCGCTCAAAACTTGATCTTTATCCCAAATTTGCAATGTTTCATCTGGATTTTTAGAAAAACCAAAGTCATTGGCACGAGAAAAAAATTGTTCACCTCCGTCGATTTTACGAGCTTCAATTAGTTCTTGTGTTCTGATAACGCCCAGCTGTTCGCGTAATTCTGGGCCAATGAGGTTTTGTCCGCCATCGCCACGAGTTAACGACAAATATCCTGTTCGAGCTTTTACATCATTGGATAAATACGAAATTAATCGTGTATTTTCATCGTCAGGATGTGCTGCAAGATAAAGTACAGAACCTAGAAAATTTAGTTTTTGTATTTGGTTATAAATTTCAACAGCGTTAGGTTTAATAGGTTGTTGCGCTGCTAATTTTAAATTTACTAATAATAGTGAAAGTAATATAAGATGTTTCATTTGAAATGGTTTTGCCATTGCTCAAATATACTATTATTTTAAAAAGTGTTTTTTTGTTTTGCGTATAATTTAATGCATGAATATAAAGTAAATAAAAAAGATCTTTAGTTGGGGGACAAAAGATCTTTTTAGTCAATTAAAAACATAAATAAACATGAATAAATTTAATTTGAAGAGGCTGTGGGATTTGCAAATCGTCCTTTCGCATTGTATGGATACATCTTTTTGTGAGTGGCTAATAATTGGTATGGTTGATCGCCATCATAGTCGGTTATGATCACCTTAAGTTTATTATAGATAGAATAACCGCAGTAGTTAGTGGGTAATTCGTCATCAGATAACCATTTTCCATCTATTTTGAAATAATACATCATTTCAAGGTTATCAAAATATGCCTCTAGATTCGGAAAATAGTAATAACGTAAATAGCAATTGGTTTTAGCATCAATAGGTAATGATTCTTTTTCAGAAGAACGTTCTTGTGAAAAAATAGTATTTGAAAATATTGCTAACAATAGCACGATTATAATTTTTAGCTTTCTCATGGTTTCGTAAATTTATTAGATAAAATACTTTAGCTTAAATTCACAACAAATATAAAATTAAAAATTATAATTTCACCGATAAAAATCAATTTTTACCGATAAAGTACATATATAAACGTTTTAAATAAGAAATATAGCATAAAAATTTAGAAAGCAAAACTAATTTTTAAATTATTATTAATTTGAAGTAGTATTGGTATTTGTAGTAGAGTCAATACTTTTTTCGAGCGGTACATCATGAACATCTTCGTTTTCAAAACTAATAGGTGAAGTAGAGCTACTGTAATTGTAATGAGGTATTCTGATCTTATGCCATTCATAAGTTTTAGGTAAGTCATCTCCAAACAAATATCCCCAAGGCTCTAGAAAATCTATCCGATCAAAAATTACTTTTATAACGGCAATAATTGGAATGGCCAGAAACATACCGGTTATTCCTCCCAAAGCACTTCCGATAATAATTCCTACAATGGATACAAAAGCATTAATTTGTACTTTAGAATTTATAAATAAAGGAACCAAAATATTATTATCGATAAGTTGCACAATAATATTTACTATGATAACGCCGAAAACGATTGTCAAATCTGTAGAACTTGAAAGAGAGACCAAAATAGTTAGCGCGCCTGCAAACAAAATTCCTATATAAGGAACCATATTCAGTAAACCGGTTAAAATTCCTAGAAGAATAAAATATTCAACACCTATTATCCACAATCCGATGACGGTTAATACAGAAACGCCAATCATTTCGAATATTAAACCTACTATATAACTTTGAATAGCAATTTTAATTTGCATTAAAATTTCACGTAGTTTTTTATGATTTTCGGGCTTAAATACTTTAGATAAAAAATTAATAAAAAGATTTTGATACAATAAAAATAAAAAAGTGTAAATAGGTATCAATGCCAAATTAAGGGCTATGTCGGTAAATGAATTTAAAGTGGTACTAACTATTTGTGTACTAGAATCCATCCCTTTTTTGGTAGCGTTGTTGATGATTTGATTCTGTTCCCGTTTACTCAAATGAAAATTATCCCTAATAAGTTGCTGAAAATGTTCCAAATGATAATAAAAATTACTTTTAATTTTTGTCCAATCGTTAGCCATATCGCTCACCTGAATAGAAATAAAATAGAAAATGCCTAAAAAAATAAGTACAAACAATACTATTGCTAGTATCACTGCAATGATGTGTGGAAAACGAAGTTTTTTATTTAAAAAAACAACAATTGGATATAGTATAATGGCACATAAACATGACAAAAGAATAGGAAAAATAATGTCTTGACCAAAAAAGAGTATCGCAAAAAGTCCAATTAAACCTATTATTAGGGCTGTAACTTTGATGTAAAACGGAAATTTCATAATTTCAGACATAAGTATATATTTTTAGTAAAGTTACATCTTTAGCTTTTCTTTCAATAATATTTACTCAAATACTGATACACTTTTTCAGTTGGCAGTCCTACAACGTTAGTGTAAGAGCCTTCAATTTTAGTAATACCTACTAAACCTATCCATTCCTGAATACCATAAGCACCGGCTTTGTCGTAAGGCTCATAATTTTCTATATAATAGTGAATAGCCTCCTCCGAAAGTTCATTGAAAGTAACTTTGGTAACCTCAAAAATAGTATCACTTTTATCAATGGTCTTAAAACAAACAGAAGTAATTACCTCATGAGTTGTGTTAGACAATTCTTTCAAAATAGTAACCGCATCATTATAATTTTTAGGTTTGCCCAATGCTTTATTGTTTAACCAAACAATAGTATCGCTGGTTATTAAAAGTTCGTTATCATTTAGTTCACTATCAAATGCGCTAGCTTTTAATTGGGCTAAATAGTTGGTAATTTCAATACCTTGAAGATGATTGGGATAAATTTCCTCGATGTCTTTTAATCGAATTTCAAATTGTAAATCCAAATCTTTGAAAAACTGCTGTCTTCTGGGAGAACCAGAAGCTAATATTATTTTATAATCTTTCAAGGTTTCACTTACCATTGTGTTTTATATTTAACGTAATGACTACTATAGATAGGATACCAAAGAAGATGACACATTTTAAAATGATACTCAACAAATGAAATTCCTTTTTTGAATTGGCATTCCAAACTTTTACCGCAGCAAAAATCATTGGGCCAACCAATAAAAGTAATCCATAAACTACCGAATAATATAACTTTGAAAGCATCAAATTACTATTGATATACCATAACATAATACCTGTTGCAATAAGTAACAACGCTGAAACAATCTTTGAGGTTTTATTTATTCCGAGCGTAATAGGTAAAGTGCTCATTACTTGATTGTAATCACCATCAACATCTTCCATGTCTTTAATAATTTCTCTGATGAAATTAATGAGGAAAGTAAATATGGCATAGTCCATCAATATGGAAAATAGTAATCCCATTTCTGCCCGATTCCCATCATAAGTTGCTGGTAATAAATCGAAAAGTCCAATGATGATAACACTGAAGGATAAAAGTAAAGCTACAATTATATTGCCAATAAGCAGCATTTGCTTTAAGCTTGTTGCATACATATACAAAGTAGCGGAAACAATGATAAACGCTCCAGCAAAACTAGGTTTATGAATTACGTTTGCAAGATAATAACCAATAACAACACCGCTTATATTTAAAATAAAATACAAGTTGTAAGCTGACTTTTCAGAGATGCTTTTGCCAACAATCACACTTTCGGGGTTGTTGTCATAATCGGTTTCTTGATCCATAATATCATTAATAATATAACCAGCTGCAGCAATTAAAACTGTTGATAATACTAATAATCCATATTGCAAATCGGTCAGTGATAAAAATATATTTTGAAACTTCAAGAATCCGTAACGAAAAATAAGTTGCATAAATGCCAGAAGCAGAAGATTTTGGTATCGTATTATTTTTAAATAGTTCATTTAATTTTGGGTATAAATAAATCGGTAATCTACTTTTTTTCTAAAAATCAAAAAATCAATCGTGCTTTCCGTTATAATATAAATGCCATTTTCCTTGAACTTTCATTACTTGTTCAATAATTTCTCGAACAGCACCTTTTCCACCTTTTTTATGCGATATATATTTTGATATGGCCTTGATTTCTGGGCTGGCATCTTGAGGACAAACAGGCAACCCAACTAATTGCATCACATGATAATCTGGAATATCATCACCCATATATAAAACTTGATCAGCATTGATATTATAAAGTTGGATATATTCTTTGAAAGTAGCAACTTTATCTGGCGAAGCCAAATGAATATCATTAAGTCCAAGGTTTTTGAGCCTTATGCGAATACCTTCGTTATTACCTCCAGAAATAATGCAGATATTATAACCACTTTCTAACGCAGCTTTCATCGCATAACCATCACGAATATTCATAATTCGGAGCATTTCTCCTGTTGAAGTAATGTGCACAGAACTGTCTGTTAAAACGCCATCCACATCAAAAATAAAAGTGGTGATGTTGTTGAGTAGCTCTTTATAACTTTTTTCCATTATCAATAATAGCTTTTGTTAACAATTTATATATTTTTTTTTGACTTTCATCTGTTAAAATGGCAAGATGTTGGTTGATTGTTTCAGTGTCTTTTCTAATAGCTGGACCGGTTTGGGCATCATTGGGTGAAAGCGTTACAATTTTATTTGAAGTTTCCAAAATCAAGGGTTTTAGAACATCAAAAGATAAGTTATTTTCAATACATATTTCATAACCAATTTGATACAAATGGTTTGTAAAGTTAGAAACAAATACAGCTGCGATATGTAACGCTTGTCTTTGTTCAGTGCTGATTATATTTACAGAATTGGATACTGTTTTGGCAACAATTTCTAGAGTTTTATAGTCAGTATCATTTTGTGCTTCGAGAAAAATTGGGATAATGCTAAAATCAACTTCTTTTGATGTAGAAAATGTTTGCAACGGATAGAAAACGCCTTTTCTGTTTTTAGCGTCTAGTGCATTCATAGTAACGCTTCCCGATGTATGAACCACAAGTTGATTGGTAAATGGAATTTGTTTTGAAACTTGACCAACAGCACTGTCTGTAACCGCAATAATGGTTACATCAACTGGTATTAAATCGTCAAATTTTGAAATAACTTCGACTGTTGTAATGGTTTTAATAATCGATTGTTTGTTTTTTGAAAACACTTGAATTAATTCAATTTCAGTAGTTTTACTGAACGCTTTAATTAAATGCTGGGCAACATTCCCTGAACCAATAATTGACACTCGAATCATTGGGCTAAAGTATCGATTATTTTTAATTTTTAGAAGTCAATGCTTTAAAAAAATTAGTCGTTTTTTATCAAATGCATCTTAATTTACTTTAGGATACGTCAACTGTTGTGGCGTCAGCAATTTTTTTATAGGTTCCGTTAACCAGTTTCTCGCGAATAATTTCAAACGCTGAAAGAGTTTCATCAATATCTTGCAAAGTATGTGAAGCAGTTGGAATCATTCGTAACAAAATAATTCCTTTTGGAATTACAGGATAAATTACAATTGATAAAAAAATGCCGTAATTCTCTCGTAAATCATTGACCATTACCATTGCTTCGGGCACACTTCCTTCGAGATATACTGGAGTTACGCAAGTATTAGTATCACCAATATTAAAATTTCGAGCACGCAACCCAGATTGTAAAGCATTCACATTCTCCCAAAGTTTGTCTTTTAATTCTGGTTGGTTTCTCAACAGTTCCAAACGTTTTAGGGCGCCAACGGTTTGAATCATTGGTAAAGCTTTGGCAAACATTTGCGAACGCAAATTATATTTTAAATAATCTATAATTTCTTTATCAGCTGCTAGGAAAGCACCTATACTCGCCATCGATTTGGCAAATGTCGAGAAATATACGTCGATTCCATCCTGGCATCCTTGTTCTTCACCAGCGCCAGCGCCAGTTTTTCCTAATGTTCCAAACCCATGAGCATCATCAACTAGTAAACGAAAATTGTATTTTTTTTTCATCTCGACAATTTCTTTCAGCTTTCCTTGTTGCCCACGCATCCCGAAAACGCCTTCGGTAATGAAAAGTATTCCTCCACCATTTTCGGTAGCCATTTTTGTAGCCCGTTGAAGGTTTTTTTCCATACTTTCGATATCATTGTGTCGGTAAGTGAAACGTTTTCCCATGTGCAAACGCACACCGTCAATGATGCAGGCGTGAGCATCAACATCATAAACAATGATGTCATTTTTAGTCACCAAAGCGTCAATACAAGACATAATCCCTTGGTAACCAAAGTTCAGTAAGTAAGCTGATTCTTTTTGTACAAAAGCTGCTAATTCATTTTCTAATTGCTCGTGAGCATCGGTGTGACCACTCATCATTCGGGCACCCATAGGATATGCTGCACCATATTTTGTCGCCGCATCTGTATCTGCCTGACGAACTTCGGGATGATTGGCTAGCCCTAAATAATCGTTTATTGACCAGTTTAAAATATCTTTTCCGTGAAATGTCATTCTTGGGCCAAGTTCTCCTTCAAGTTTTGGAAAGACGTAATATCCTTCGGCTTGAGATGCCCATTTTCCTAGTGGTCCTTTATTATTTTGTATTCTTTCGAATAAATCTTTTACCATAATCACTTTTTGTTTTAATCGGTGCAAAAGTAATTATAAAAATATTATTTTAAATTCTAAATTCTAACTTTTAAATTAAGAGACGAATCAATTAAAATTTATAACTCAAAATTTTTAATAATTTAACTGACCAATAGTTTAATAATCTCATATAAGGTGTCTTTATCTATAGGTTTTGATAAGTATTTATTCATTCTAATCTCTATAACTCTGGTTTTAGTACTTTCCATTACATCGGCAGTTAAGGCAATAATCGGAATTGATTTTTTGTCTTCTCCCGCTTCTCCGTTTCTGTTAGCAATCGTGGCTTCATAGCCATCCATAATTGGCATTTGCAAATCCATTAAGATGATATCATAATCTTTCTTCATCAGTTTTTGCAAACCTTCTTGTCCGTTATTGGCAAAATCTACCGTAGTATTCAGCCATTTTTTGGTTATCATTTTAATCACCATTTGATTTGATTCATGGCATTGTCTTCGACAACTAGAATAGATTTTCCATTTAAATCGTAAAAATTAGTTGCAGCATTTGCTTCAATTTCTTTTTTGACTTCAATATTTTCATAAGTCAAATCGATAGTAACAACAGTTCCTAACCCAGTAGTGCTATCGACTTTTATTTTACCATTTTGCAGATTTACAAGATGTTTTACAATATAGAGTCCAAGTCCTAAACCTCCAAATTTTCGTTTGTTTGTAATGCTGTCTTGAGAAAACGAATCAAAAATGCTATTGATTTTTTCTTTTGAAATCCCAACACCTGTATCACTTACCAAAAATGTAATTTGTACTTTGTTGTCTTTCTCTTTTTTTGCATCTAATTTGAATTTGACAAAGCCTTCATTGGTAAATTTGAGTGCATTACTTATGATGTTCTGCAATATTTGGCTCAATCGGGCAACATCTCCTTTAACCATTTGAGGTAAATTTTCTCCTTTTATGAAAGTAAATTCCAAGCCTTTATCTTTAGCTTCACTGGCAAAATTATTAACCATATGCTCAACAGTCTTAACTAAATCAAACTCCGAAAGTTCTAGTTTTATTTCGTTTTTTTCAATTTTTGAGAAGTCCAGAATATCATTAACCGAATTCAACAAGCTATACGTGGAATATTTTATAATTTGGCTACCATTTTGAATTTGTTCTTCCTTAAAATCATTCGCCATTGACTTGGCTGTGTTCAAAATAGCATTCAAAGGTGTGCGTAACTCGTGACTTATATTGGAGAGAAAATAAGACTTCAGTTCGTTCATTTCTTCCGCTTTTTGAAGGGCAATGGTTTGGAGAGCTTCTCGATCATTCTTTAGGTTTCTTATTAAATTTGCCATCGAAAGTGAAAGGGAAATAACTTCCATTCCGGTGCCCAGTTTAGAGCCGTTTTCTGTTAAAAAAGTAAGCGGTAATACACCGAAATTTTTAAGAATAAAAATCACAAAACCTGGTATGAGGAAAAAGATACCTACAGCAAAAAAGCGATCTATTTTTTTGTTCGGATGAAAATAATGAATTGGGATGCGATAATTAATAGCAATAATATTAACCCTAGTCCGTTAGCAATAGGATAGGAGTATTGAAGCGCGTTTGGGACAAAGAGTAAGGATATAAATAAGAATAAATCCAATCCGTATATAAAATAAAAAGTATTGTTTATTAAACGATTATATTCTTTTACTTTTAAATACACTTGAGCATAACGACCTAAAAAGAAATTAGCAAAACAAGCAAAAATAATTACGGCATGTAATGAAAACCAACCAGATTGCGGAGTAATAAATTTATAAAAATAACCATCTATTGAAAATTGTAATAATCCAATAAAAACCATATACATGCTATAAAAGAAGAATGTTTTGTCTCGCATAGCAAAGAAAAAGAACAGATATAAAATGGCGGCAATAAACACTATACCGTAGAAAAAACCAAAGATGAATTGCTCAAATGAACTTTCTTCTAAAATATTTTCCGAAGAATGAAGAATCATTGGCATGGATAATTGTTCTCCATCACTTTTTACGCGCAAATAAAATTGTTGTAACTCATGGGGAGCAATATTGATTTTGAAGATAGTTTTTCTAACTTTATAACTTCGTTGGTTGAAAGGAATTGCATCTCCGCTAATGTATTTCGCAACCGATTTATCACCTTTAATAATATATAATTCGGCTACATCTGTAATGGGTCTTGCAGTTTCAAAAAAGTAATTTTGCTCTTCAACAGAATCATTTTTCAATCCAAAACGTATCCAAATGTTACGATTGGTAAAGCCAAAGTCCATATTTTCTTTTATCATCGGAGAAAAATGAAACGCTTAAATGCTTTTAATTTGCTCAAAAGACACGTCAACCAGACCTACATCTACATATTCCGCTTTAGTGTGAATTGATATTGCATTTTCTATATTTCCATTATGCACAACAAATTGAGCAGTAATTTGTTGTGACGGTAGTACTATAATGGTTAATAGATACATTACACTCCGCCAATTTATACAAGAATTTGGTTTTCCCA
>NZ_JANXUG010000063.1 GCF_025352015.1 Flavobacterium sp. | reverse complement strand
ACAAATTCATAATTTAAAAAATTTGGATGTTGTTATTCCTAGAAATCAACTGGTTGTTATTACGGGACTTTCTGGTTCTGGAAAATCGAGTTTGGCATTTGACACATTATATGCTGAAGGACAGCGACGTTATGTTGAAAGTTTATCTAGTTACGCACGCCAATTTTTGGGAAGGCTAGACAAGCCCAAAGTTGAATACATCAAAGGAATTGCGCCTGCGATTGCCATCGAACAAAAAGTAAATACAACCAACGCTCGGTCAACCGTTGGAACTTCTACCGAAATTTATGATTATTTAAAACTTCTTTTTGCTCGAGTTGGCAAAACCTTTTCACCAGTTTCTGGTTCAGAAGTTAGAAAAGATAACGTTACAGATGTAATCGTAAAAGTTAAAACCTTTGATTTAGATAGTAAATGGTTATTGCTTTCTCCAATTCATCTTGAACAAGGTAGAGCGTTGGAAGACAAGCTAAAAGTATTGTTACAACAAGGTTTTTCCAGAATATTTGTTAACAACGAAATGGTTCGTTTAGACGAACTTGAGCATCATTCTTTGGATAATAAAGACATTTTATTGATTATAGATCGAATTGTCGTCAAGGAAGAAGAAGAATTTTTTAACCGATTGGCTGACGCTATTCAAACGGCATTTTTTGAAGGAAAAGGCATCTGTTATTTACAAGATTTGGGTGATAATAATCGCTTACTTTTTAGTTCCAATTTTGAATTGGATGGTATTACTTTTTTAGAACCCAATATTCATTTGTTTAGTTTCAATAATCCCTACGGTGCATGTCCCACTTGCGAAGGTTATGGGAATATTATAGGTATTGATGAAGAATTAGTAATTCCAAATACGGCGCTTTCTGTATTTGAAAATACAATTTTTCCGTGGCGAGGCGAAAGTATGGGTTGGTACCGTGATCAATTGGTCAACAATGCTTATAAATTTGATTTCCCAATACATAAACCCTATTTTGAATTATCTGATGAACAAAAAGACCTGATTTGGAAAGGCAATAAATTCTTCACGGGTTTAAATGATTTTTTTAAAGAATTGGAAGAAAAAAATTATAAAATTCAAAACCGTGTAATGCTTTCGCGTTATCGTGGTAAGACGAAATGTCCTGTCTGTAAAGGTAAACGATTACGAAAAGAAGCCAACTATATTACTGTAGGCGGAAAAACAATTTCCGAACTAGTTGAGCTTTCTATAAAGAGATTAATTCCATTTTTTAAGGAGTTGTTACTTTCAGACTACGATCAAAAAGTAGCCAAACGTTTGCTATTGGAAATTAATAATCGTTTAGCATTTTTAAGTGATGTTGGACTTGATTATTTGACTTTGAACCGTAATTCATCTACACTTTCGGGCGGCGAATCGCAGCGTATTAATTTGGCAACTTCACTCGGAAGTAGTTTAGTGGGATCGATGTATATTCTAGACGAACCTAGTATTGGTTTGCATCCAAAAGATACTGAACGATTAATTAAAGTTCTGAAGAATTTAAGAAATTTAGGCAATACGGTTATTGTTGTTGAGCACGATGAAGATATCATGAAAGCAGCAGATAGAATTATAGATATCGGTCCCGAAGCAGGAACTTTTGGTGGCCAATTAGTAGCCGAAGGTAATTTTGCTGAAATACTTGAAGCTGATTCACTGACTGCAAAATATTTAAACGGACAATTAGAAATTTCTGTTCCAAAAAAGCGCAGAAAATCTAACAACTTCATCAAAATAATAGGTGCTCGAGAAAATAATCTTCAAAATGTGGATGTGGCTTTTCCGTTAGAAAGTTTAACGGTAATAACGGGAGTTTCTGGAAGTGGAAAAAGCACATTGGTAAAGAAAATTCTTTTTCCAGCCATGCAAAAAAAACTGGAAGGAATAGCAGATATAGCCGGACAGTTTACAGATTTAACAGGGAGTTTTTCACATATCAAACACATAGAATATGTAGACCAAAACCCTATTGGAAGAAGTTCTCGTTCTAATCCTGTGACGTATATCAAAGCCTACGATGACATTCGGGAATTGTATGCAAAAGAAAAATTGTCTAACGTTCGCGGCTATCAAGCCAAGCATTTCTCTTTTAATGTAGATGGCGGCAGATGTGAGACCTGCAAAGGCGAAGGCGCTATCAATGTGGAAATGGTTTTTATGGCTGATGTTTCCCTTATTTGCGATACCTGTGGAGGAAAACGTTTCAAGAAAGAAGTTTTGGAAGTGGCGTTTGAAGGCAAAAACATTGATGATATTTTAACAATGACCATTGAGGATGCGATTGTCTTTTTTACAGAAAAAAAACAATCAAAAATCATTCAGAAAATACAACCTTTACAAGATGTTGGATTGGGTTATGTCCAATTAGGACAATCATCTTCTACTCTTTCTGGTGGTGAAGCACAACGTATAAAGTTAGCCTCATTTTTAGTAAAAGGTGTCACAAAGGAAAAAGCATTATTTGTTTTTGATGAACCAACGACGGGTTTGCATTTTCACGATATCAAAAAACTGTTGGCTTCGTTTGATGCTTTGATTGAAAAGGGACATTCAATTATTGTTATTGAACACAACCTTGACTTGATAAAATGTGCCGATTGGATTATTGATTTAGGTCCAGAAGGTGGCGAAAATGGTGGACAGTTATTAGCAATAGGAACTCCAGAAGATATTGTGAAAAACAAAAAATCGGTTACTGGATTTTATTTAAAAGACAAATTGTAATTAAATTTATTCTACAATAATTTTTTTGGTAATTCGTTTAGTTGCGGTTTGCAAAATAGCTAAATACACTCCTTTCGACAGACCTTCTAAAGGTATTGATTCAATTAAATGAGCATTTTGTACTTCTCTTCTAAAAGCTATTTTTCCTTGAACATCTACCAATGAAAACGAATAATTAGTTTCAGTAATAGAGCCCAAATTAATGTTCAAAATATCATTGGCAGGACTTGGATAAAAACTTACCTGATACGAATCTTCATACTCTTGATTGCCTAAAGTTGAAGTTGCTGCTGCTGCAAAGTGCATCGTAGTGCCGATAAGTACTTTAGCAACTTTATAGTTATAAACAGAATCCATATTAATTAATAAATCGGTATTAGTATGTTTATGGGTGGTTTCATTGGTTTCAAAAAGTCCTGTTATGGTTTCGTTATTGGCTTGAAAAGACATATAATCAGAAGCATATGCATACGACAAAACGGCGTTTAATGGAGAATATAAACCAACACATGCAATTAATTCATTGGTCATTGTTGTGGATAAAGCGTTGTTTGTTGAAGGAGAATTATTCGTATCTCGTTCGCATGTTATAGTATCATTGATTAAATCAGCAACACCGCCCACTTCGTCAATATTGATAACCAAGCGAATATTCATTTTTGGTGTTGTCCCATTAACAACGGTATCTACATAATGTTTACTTCCATATAATCCATCTTCTTCCCCGCTAAAATTGATAAATTTTATAGAATATTCGGTTGGAATACTGCGTAATAATCGAGCCGTTTCTAATATTGATACCAAGCCACTACCATTATCATTAGTACCTGTACCACCAATAGAATCATAATGACCACAAACAATTATATAAATATTTGGATAAACAGTACCAACTTTAGTGACTATTAAATTTTTACAAACTGACGATGAACCAGTATAAGTATAGGAGTCATCATCTATTTGATTTGCGCTGTAGCCAAAACTTAAATATTTTGATTTCAACCAGTTAAAAGTAGTATCTAATGCTAAAGTACCTCTTCTTTTTAGCCCTAATGATTCATAAATCGTCAAATTGTTGGTGATATTTCCTTGAGAACATTGTTCCACAACCGAACCGTAATAAGGAATATATTGTTGGCTATAACTAGTTGTAGCCAGTAGAAATAAAGAAAATGAAAATAGCAGTAGTTTTTTTTTCATCGATTAATGAGATTATCTTTTTGATTACATAATAAAATTATAACAAATGTAAAAATAAAATAATTTTTGACAAAAAGTAAAAACTATCTAATGTAATATTTTAGTTATTAGCTGCAATGGCACACGTTAGAAATAATATTTTAATCTGGTCGCAATTTATAGACAAGGAATAAAAAACGGTAAAAATTGATTTTATCATTCACCTTACTTATAATTTTGAGAAGCAAATTTTGCGAAGTTAATGACCTCCTTCAAGTTCGATAACATCTACATCGATGTTTTGTTTTTTCAAAATTCCTTTTACTAAAAAAGCGAATAATGTCAAATAAGCAAAACAAACCACCGTAACAATGTAGGATTGATGAATTCCTATAATGTCCGATAATTTTCCTTGAATTGGAGGAATAATTCCACCACCTAAAATCATCATAATTAAAAATGCCGAACCTTGAGAAGTATATTTTCCTAATCCGATTATAGATAAACTGAAAATCGCTGGCCACATAATACTACATGCCAAACCTCCAGATAAAAAAGCATAAATAGCAATAGTTCCCGAAGTAAATAAGCCAATTAGCATGGCTAAAATTCCAAAACTTCCAAAAATCATCATTGTTCTTGCAGGTTTGTCTTTGCTTATAAAGAAAGCACCAATTTGTATCAACACACAGAAAACATAATAATACAAGGGTTTCATATCTTTTCCTGAAAGAATATTGATACCTAAAATTAATCCAAAAGCTACCAACGGAATAATTATTAAAGCGATTGTTTTACTATACCCTTTCAGATTAAAAACAGTAATTGCACCAGCCCAACGACCAATCATCAAACTTCCCCAATACATAGACACATAAGGCGCAATGTCCGACGAATGTAGCCTCCCAAATTCTTTTAAATTTAATAAACTTCCGAGGTTACTACCAATAGCTACTTCCACGCCAACATAAGTAAATATTGCTAGCATTCCCAGTACTAATTGTGGATATTGCATTGCACCCCAACCCTCGGCTTTTTTCTGTGCAGCAATGTATGAAAAAACTATCGCGCCAAGCACAACACCTAATGCCCCGAAAAGCCATCTCATTCTATATTGTTCTAAAGCTAATAGCTGTATTTTATCAAAATTAACGGTATTAATCTGATACGTTTTGAATATTGGAATAAAACATCCTGTCAATAAAACAGACATAATTACCAGAGTCCACAATGCTTTATTTGCTTTTTCGATAGGTTCATCTGAAATTCCGTCTGGAACTTTTCTTGAAAAATAAAACATTGCTGCAGCAGCAATAAATAGTATTCCGACACCTACATATAAAATTACAACTTTATTTAATTCTAATGCTTTAATTTGTTCTTCTGATACAGATGCTGCGGTTCCGAATAAGGCCAAAGCTACTACAATCGGACCTATAGTGGTTCCAAATGAATTGATGCCACCACCAAGATTAACTCGACTTGCACCAGTTTTTGGGTTACCCAATAAAATCGCAAACGGATTGGCGGCTGTTTGTTGTAGCGAAAACCCGAGTGCTACAATAAATAATCCTACTAACATTCCTGCATACAAATTAGATTCTACTGCAAAAATCATGACTCCAGCTCCTAACGCCGAAAATAGTAAGCCATAAACAATACTTTTTTTGTAACCCCATTTTCCAACAATATCCTTTCCGCTACTATTTCCAAGGGCAAAAAGTAATAAAGCACCAATATAATAGGCGGTGTAAAAAGCAAAATCAACCAATTGTGATTGAAATTGATCTAACGAAAAATAACTTTTACAAAAAGGAATAAAAATACTATTTCCCGCAGCAATAAAACCCCAAAAGAAAAAAACTGTAATTAAAGTATAAAGTGCAGGATAATTGGTTTTGGTAGTAGTCATAATTTAAATTGGTTTGATTAAATAGATAGTCGATTATCAAATGAAAAAGGTTGAGACAAACTTAATTTAACTTTATCAAAATCTTTATGATTTGGATTAATTAAAATATTTTTTTCGTTTTCTATAATTGCTGAAGGAACAATTAAACAACACGATTTTTGTGATTTGATCCAGTTATCGCCAAAACTTCTGCAAAGCAAATGTGCATTTTCATTGGGCAGATTCCAACCTGCTGGTAATTCAGTAGTTTCGATTTTGGTGATTACAACAGTATTTGGAATATTTATCGTCATTATAAAATAATCATTGTCTGATCCAAAACCATTTCTGTGAAACAAATTTTCTAAACAAGCCAAAGATCTGTTTTCTGCAGTATAAATAACATAAAAACCATGAGAATTCCATCGAGCTGCATAACCCGAAGCCACTAATTTATCTGCCCATTTTTTATGTGTAATTCGATAAACCTTCAAAATTGAACTATGCTGTCGCACCAAACTCTATTCTTTTTAATTCCTCATAAACCAAATGAATGCCAGTAGAAGTGTTTAAAAAAAATGATGGTTTTAAATTATTAAAAAAACTATTTTCTTTATTGAGCCATAAATTAAAAACTTCGGGAGAACCAAAAATTACATTACCTAAATCAAACAATATGTTTATTTCAATAGCTATTTCTGTAATTCTTGAAGGAATTTTTGTTTCGTTATTTTTATATTTTATGAGTGTTTTAGGTGTTATTTCAAAAATGTTTTCGGCAAGAATTTTTAAGGTCAAGCCTGTTTTTAAAACAACTTCATTAAAAATATCTTTAGAACTTTTTGAAAGATTTTCCAAAACTTTGCTCTTAATAAACGTTGCAGGAAAATACAAAGCTATTGGTTCATTTGAAACGATAGGTGTTTTTATTGTTTTAGAATAAGTTTTTGATTTTTTCACTTTTGATGTATTTTTACACTTATATACACGCAAATTTACACATTATTTTTGATATAAAAATTATTTGTACTTTTTAAAACTAATTGCCGCTCCACCACCCGACGCTAAATGTAATTTAATTTTTGATTTTGAAGTGACTGTGAAATCTTTTACGCTATATGATTTTGGATTTTTCTGCCAATCAGCGTCTATATCATCTTCATAAATAATAAAAAGGCATCTAAATAATTTTCAAATAAATCAGCAGTCATTTGCAACGGAGAATACATCGTTACATATATCGCTAATTATTTTGGCAACCTATATTATGGGCTTTTTTTTGATTGTAAAAAATACAAACTTTTAATAACCAAAAAATTCCAAGTTAATCGATACTTGACTATTTAAAAGCGATAATTATTTCCCATCAACATAATCTTGAAGATAAGCAAAACGTGGTGTAAGCTTACCGTTTTCGGTCATTTTTGCACGTTCAAGGATGCCATCTTTATCGTTGTTAAAAAAAGATGGAATAACATGTTCCATAAACATTTCACCAAAACCTTCGCTAGCATCCCTTGGCAATTCACATGGTAAATTATCAACAGCCATGACCATTATTGAACCCGGATGTTTAAATGAAACTTCTTTATTTTCATTAGGCAAATAACCATAAAATGGCTCTGCAATAGATGATGCTCTTATCGTGCAAGCAATAGGTCCGTCTACATCGCACGAAATATCAGCAACCACTTTTATTTTACAATCTGCAGCTTGCAACATTGCGCGAGTAAGAATGTTAGGGGAACCATTACCATGAAAATGACCTGCCATAAAAATGTCGGCAACTTTACTAAAACGTTCAAAATTGGTGGTAAAAAGCTGCGGATTATTAAAAAAATCTTCATTTTTTTCTGCTTTTGTTCCATCTATTCGTTTATTATAATCCAAAACATCAATTTGAGTAAAAACAGGTTCGGAAAATATTTTGTTTAAAAAATCATCCGATGAAACTTGTTTTAATTTCATACCGTCCAAAATCTCCTTTGCTCCCATTCCCACTTTACCATGACCCGTCAAGACAATTTTAATATTTGGCAAAATTTGTCTTTTCAGTCTAGCAAATAAATCTTCTTTTGATTGGAGCGTTTCAGCTTTTGGAATATTGAACAAATCATATTTTAAACCGAAAGCTCTAAAACCATTATAAGCACCAACAATCCCAGCATATCGACCAAAACCTATTAATCTTCTATTATTTGTATCAACTATAGTTTCATGATCATACAATTCAATGTTTTTATTTAAAATTACCTGCAACAATTCTCGGTTATGCACTTGCTTTTTGATAGTATGCGAAAAGAAAAAGTATTTCTTATTGGGAATTAAATAATCCACAGGAATTTCTTTAACGCCAAAGAATACGTCGCAATCCGAAATATCATTAGCAATTTCAACTCCCAAATTTCTGTAGACATCGTCATTGAAAACCCTAATTTCTGAACTTTCAACTCGTACAGTAGCTTCTGGATGTTCGTTCTGCAAACGAACTAGTTCCTCTGGAGTAAAAACTACTCTTCTGTCAACTGGTATTTTTCTTTCCTTAACAATTCCAAACTTCATAAAGTATCTTTTAATGTTTCCAAAAGTAGTAGTAACGAAAACGTTTTCAAAGCTTTTTGATATAAATAACTTTTATGTTTTTTTGAGTTGAGATTTATAAGTATATAGTACTAATTATATGTTAAACTATTGTGGAAAACGTGTTGATAGCTTTCTTAAAAAGTAATTTTATAACTTTACTGAATAATTATATTTGTTCTACAAAATATTTACAATGACATCCAAAATTTCTCTATATAGCTTTTCATTTTTTGTCTTTATTCTTCTTGCAGTTTCTTGTTCTAAACAAGAAAAAACAGAAAAAGAAGTTCTTAAAGTGAATAAAAACGGTATTCCCATAATGCATCCTTTACAGGAAAAATTACCTAAACTAACTATCGAGTATGTAAATGAAAAGAATTATGAAGTGAGTAATTATTTTGAAAAAACGTGGTCTGAAAACAACGACAATGTTGCTTTTTTGGTTGCAAAAAATGGTCAAATCATTTATGAAAATTATTTAGGTTATGCTAACAAAAGAACCAATGAGATGATTAGTAAAGATACGCCATTACATATAGCATCTGTTAGCAAAGTACTGACTTCAACGGCTATACTCATGTTAGTTGATGCGCAAAAGATTAGTTTAAGTCAAAAAGTGAAAACCATTATTGCTAATTTTCCTTATCCAGATGTCACTATTCAAACCTTGTTGAACCACAGAAGCGGGATGAAAAATTATGCTTATTTTACTTTTGAAAACGACAATTGGGACAAGCATAAAATCTTGACCAACGAAGATATTGTAAAAGTTATGATAGAAAAAGAAATTCCTTTAGAAACAAAAACAGACACTAGATTTAGTTATTGCAATACTAATTATGCAATACTTGCTTTAATTCTTGAAAAAATTACTAGTCTTTCTTACCCAGATGCTATGAAGCAAATGATTTTTGATCCGCTTGGAATGACCAATACTTTTGTATTTGATATTACCAAAGATTGTGACAGGATTGCGCCATCTTATAAAGGCAACAATACGGAGATTGGTATAGATTATCTTGACGGAATTTATGGCGATAAAAATATTTATTCTACACCAAGAGATTTACTAAAATTTGATAATGCACGTTATGATGCTTTTTTCTTAAATGCAGAACTCATCAGTAAAATTTACAAAGGATACAGCCATGAAAGTAAAGGGACTAGAAATTACGGTTTAGGCGTTAGAATGATTGAATGGGATAAAGGCGAACCTTTTTATTACCACAATGGCTGGTGGCATGGCAATACTTCGTCTTTTATAACTTTGAGAAAAGAGAAAGTCAGCATTATTGTTTTGTCTAATAAGTTTACCAAAAAAACCTATCAGACTAAACGAGTTGCCTCACTCTTTGGTGATTACCCGTTTAAGCTTGCTGATGATGGAGAAGAATAATTCATGTTAACATTTAACAAAACATACTTTCGATTAGCATCATTAATTTTTACTGTAGAAATTTTGATAGCACTTTATGTTCACGATAAAATCATCAGACCCTACTTTGGAGACGTTTTGGTTATTGTATTAATCTATTGTTTTATAAAATCTTTTTTTAAAAATAAAAGTGCTAGCAGCTGCTTTTTTTGTTTTGCTTTTTTCATTCGGAATAGAAACGCTTCAGTATTATAAATGTGTCTAAAAATTAGGCTTTGCTGACAATAAAACAGCAAGAATTGTGATAGGAACTTCATTTTCTTAGCTGAATTTATTGTCGTATTTAACAGGAATTGGCATTTTATTATCAATTAAAAAAATAAACCATAGCGATCAATAGCTCCTTACTTTAGTCATATTTATGAATTAGTTACATTCAATTATTTAAAAAGACCATGATACAAAACCATAAACTCAATAAGCAATTAGAGTTAACTAGCGAACAAACTTCACCGCTATTCCGAATTATGTGGATTCAGAATAAAGAGGAACCTCACAGACGCCATTTTGAAAACAATATTTGTGCGTTTCATATTGGCAATGGATATATTCTTTCGGTGGCACACAATTTAAAAACTGAAGCTACAATTTTCAAATCTATTGATAACGGCATTTACCTTACAGATATTTTTCCGTACCTGAATTCAGAGCAAGCGCATTTATTTGAAAGTTGCTATCCATTGGAATTAGGAAATCAAAAAAGGTATGCAAATATTACCAATCCGAATGATTATCAAAGTATTATCAATTTGCTCAAACAAATAAACTTTGATACAAGATGGACAACTATGATGGATAGAAAAATTTGTAATCCACATTTGATAATACAATTCAAAAATAATTTGTTTTATAACAAGCCCGAATTAGCAACTTATTTCAATTCAATAACATATTTTGTCGAAAGTTCAATTGAACGTCATACATTTTTGGTAGAAGTAGCATTAGTAGAAGCTTTTTATAACGAAGATATTGCGTTGTATAAAATCATAAATACGCCACAAGAACTTATTGATGCGATGCCAAGTCTTGAAGTTGATTATTCACTTTTAGACGACAATCAAGAAAATTATTATTGCCTGCAAAGTTCGCCAACAAGTGAGATTGGAAAACTCCTTAATAAAGCACAAATAGATGGTTTTACCGAGCATTTTTCGATTTTTCAAGAGCGAATTGGCGGTAATTACAACCTCGAAGGATTACGTTATTTAATCAAAGGCTATTTCAGATTTGGTTCGTCTGGTGCGCCTTATATATTATATGACTCTAATACCAATAGCTTCAAAGTGAATGCAATACAAAGTGAAGCCTGTCCCATTCAGCTTTCTATAAATAATCAACGCGATGGAAATTTTCAGTACGTTAATGCCATTGCGTCTCCGCTACAAATTATCCAAGAGAGACTGGAAAAGCATCTTAATAAAATTTAATCAACAAAAAAAGCGCTGGTACAAGCGCATTTTCTATAATCTATTCTATTTTCCTTGTTCCTGCTTATTTTATCTAATAAGCTAGCAACTCTAACAGGTCTTTCTCGAATCGTTCTTTAGGCAGGTATTGGTCTTCTAAAGCTTTTACAAATGGGATAGCACTTTCTAAACTGCCAACTCTTTTTACTGGCGCATCTAAATACGCAAAACAGTTTTCCATAATCATCGCCGAAATATCGCTGGAAACGCCGCCAAAAAGTGTGTCTTCTTGCAAGATGATTACTCTATTGGTTTTCTTCACCGATTCAAAAACAGCTTCTGAATCTAATGGCTGCAACGTTCTCAAATCCAATAAATCAGCACTGATTTCTGTATGTTTGTTTAATGTGTCCAATGCCCAATGAACGCCAACTCCAAACGAAATGATAGTAACCTGTGTTCCTTCCTTCAGCAAAGTTGCTTTCCCAAACGGAATAGTATAATAATCCGACGGCACATCTTGATAAACTGAACGGTATAATTGTTTGTGCTCAAAGAACATTACCGGATTCGGGTCGTCGATTGCCGTATTCAACAACCCTTTTACATCAAAAGGAAATGCCGGATAAACTACTTTCAACCCCGGAGTTTTGGTAAACCAAGCCTCGTTGGTTTGCGAGTGAAAAGGTCCTGCTTGTGTTCCACCACCGCAAGGCATGCGCACAACAACATCGGCTTTTTCGTTCCAACGATAGTGTTGTTTTGCTAATAAATTAACAATCGGATTAAATCCCGAAGAAACAAAATCAGCGAACTGCATTTCAACCACAGCTTTGAATCCGTTAATTGACAATCCCATTGCAGCAGCAACCACGGCACTTTCGCAAATTGGCGTATTTCGAACTCTCTCTTTTCCAAATTGTGCTACAAAACCTTCAGTAATCTTAAATGCACCACCATATTCCGCAATGTCTTGTCCCATAATCACCAAGTTGTCATGACGCTCCATCGACTGACGCAACGCGTTCGAAATAGCATCTACAACACGAATTTTTTCAACTTTATTTGAATGATTAACTTCTTTAAAATCAAAAGTTTTATATACATCACCTAATTCTTGTTCTAAACTTGCCGTGATGTCTGGTTCATTTTGTGTGATTGCCCAATGTTCGTCAATTTCTTTCTTTATAGTTTTGATTATTTTGACATCTTCCTCATCAGAAAGCACGCTAATACGAAGCAAATATTCCTTGTAATTTGAAATTGGATCTTTTAACATCCACATATCCATAAGCTCCTGCGGAACATATTTGGTACCGCTCGCCTCTTCGTGACCACGCATTCTAAAAGTTTTAAACTCTAATAATATCGGTCGCGGAATATCAAATAGGGACGCTTTTAATTCAGCAATTTTTGTATAAACTTCTAAAATATTGTTTCCATCAAGAATATGACTTTCCATGCCGTAACCTATGCCTTTATCTGCTAAATTTTCACATCGGTATTGTTCGTTAGTTGGCGTCGAAAGTCCGTATCCATTATTTTCAATCACAAATAAAACCGGTAAATTCCAAACAGAAGCTATGTTTAGTGCTTCGTGAAAATCGCCTTCAGAGGTGGCACCTTCTCCGGTAAAAACAGCAGTAACTTTCCCATTCTTTTTCAATTTATTGGCTAAAGCAATTCCATCTGCAACGCCCATTTGTGGTCCTAAATGCGATATCATTCCGATGATGTTAAACTCTTGTGTGCCAAAGTGAAAACTTCTGTCTCTGCCTTTAGTAAAACCAGTTGCTTTACCTTGCCATTGCGAAAACAAACGGTGCAACGGAATGTCACGTCCTGTGAAAACTCCTAAATTTCTATGCATGGGAAGTATGTATTCGTCTTTATCCAAAGCAGCCGTTATCCCTACCGAAATGGCTTCTTGCCCAATCCCTGAAAACCATTTAGATACTTTCCCCTGGCGCAATAGAATAAGCATTTTTTCTTCTATCAATCGGGGTTTCAAGAGCTTTTTATATAAATCTAATAATTGAATATTAGATAATTCTTTTCTGTCGAAGTTCATATTGTATCTCTTGTTTTTGAAGTTTCAAAAGTAAACATTTTACCCGAAATTATACAAGACAAATGATTGAATAAAAGCTAAATATTGTTACTATAGTTACTATTACAAATTCAAAAAATGATTACATTTGTCATTGAAATTTGAACTATAACATAAAAAAGAATATTTTTTACTTAATATTAATGAAGTACGAGTTTCTTAATTCGTACTTCTTTGTTTATTACAAATTATGGATTTACAAGAGCAGCTTAAAAAACTTTTTCCAGAACATCAATCTTCAAACGAACCAGAAGCAGTGAAAGAACGAGAACATTCTCTTTTTATTCAAAATGAATTCATGATTTGCAAATATGAAAAACGAAAAGGCAAAGCAACTACCATCATTGAAGGTTACCAAGGCACCGATGAAGATTTCAAGATATTAGCCAAAGAATTAAAAACCAAGTTAAGCGTTGGCGGTACTTTTAAAGATAATTCAATCATCATTCAAGGCGATTATCGCGATAAAATTATGAATTTACTAAAAGAAAAAGGCTTTAAAGTGAAGCGAGTTGGCGGATAATCATTTACAAATTAACAAGTACCAAATAGGAATAACCAAATAACCGAATAACCAAATGATAAAGTCTTCAGAACTAATACTAAACCCGGACGGAAGTGTCTATCACTTAAACCTGAAACCCGAACATATCGCACACGACATCATTTTTGTAGGCGATCAAAATAGGGTTGAAAAAATCACACAGTTTTTTGACCGCATTGAATTCTCAACACAAAAACGCGAATTCAAAACACAAACAGGAATTTACAAAGGCAAAAGAATCACTGTAATGTCAACAGGAATAGGTCCTGACAACATTGATATTACAATGAACGAATTAGACGCTTTAGTCAATATTGATTTTGAAACGCGTCAACCAAAAGAAAAATTAACAGTTTTAAACATTGTCCGCATTGGAACTTCGGGTTCGCTACAAGAAAATATTCCTGTAGATAGCTTCGTGATGGGCGAATTTGGACTTGGTCTTGACAACATGCTTCGCTCTTATGTGATTGATGCTATTTGCGAAACAGCGATGGAAGATGCTTTTATAAAGCACACCAATTGGGATATTAGAAAAGGAAAACCCTGCGTCATTGCGTGTTCCGAAACTTTAAAAAATAAATTTGACAGCGAACTAATCCACAAAGGAATTACCGGAACCGCTGGTGGTTTTTATGGTCCACAAGGAAGAGTCTTGCGATTGGCAATTCAAGATCCAGAGCTGAACAGCAAAATGGATAATTTTAATTTCAATGGCATCAGAATGGCAAACCTTGAAATGGAAACCTCCGCTATTTACGGTTTAGGAAAACTGATGGGACACCACTGTTTATCATTGAATGCAATCATTGCCAATCGAGCCAACGGAACATTTAGTGCCAATCCCTATAAAGCCGTTGATGCTTTGATTCAATATGCTTTAGGAAAATTGGTGGAGTAAATTCAGGAGCTATTTCCCGCTATTTATTACAATCTTTTTATCGCTTTGTCACATCGAGCGCAATCGAAATGTTTATTTAATAAAGCGATAAAAAGGATTTTCATTGCTATCGGGGCTAAAAAAAATAATATTATGAACCTAATCCTAGAAACCGACCGTCTTCTCCTTCGTCCATTAGAACTTTCTGATACAGAGGATATCTTTGCTATGGATAGCAATCCAGCGGTTCATAAATACCTTTGGCAAAAACCAGCGCAAACCATTGATGAAAGCGTTAAAGTCATCGAATATGTTCAAATGCAGTATGAACGCAATAAAATAGGTCGCTTTGCCACAATCCTAAAAGATACTAACGAATTCATTGGCTGGACCGGAATTAAATTTGTTCACGATCATATCGAAAATGGGAACACAAATTTCTATGATTATGGCTATCGGTTAGACGAAAAATTTTGGGCAAAAGGCTACGCCACTGAAGCTTCAGTAGCTTGGCTGCAGTATGGTTTCAATAAAATTGACATCAAATTAATGAATGCTTACACCCATTCACAAAATGGTGCCTCAAATCATATTTTAAAAAAAATTGGAATGACCTCTATCGAAGATTATCTGGACAAAGACAGCGTTTTCTGGAAATGGTGGCAAATGGAGAATCCAAAAGATAATTGATAAAAGACGAAGAGAGAATAGACAAATAAATGTCTATCATTTATCATCTCTCATCCAAAATAATTATGAAGAAAATAAAAATAGCAGGAGTTCCTGAACATTTTAACTTACCATGGCATCTCTGCATTGAAAACGGTGAATTTGAGAAAACTGGAATTGATTTACAATGGTCTGATATTCCCGAAGGCACAGGAAAAATGTGTCAAATGCTTCATGATGGCGATACAGACATTGCCGTAATTCTAACCGATGGTATTGTAAAAGATATTGTTGGTGGTAATCCAAGTTCGATAGTGCAGGTTTATGTGGAAACTCCTTTACTATGGGGAATTCATGTGGCAGCAAACTCAAAATACAAATCACTTTCTGATTTAGAAAATACAAAAGTTGCCATTTCCCGCTATGGTTCGGGTTCGCATTTGATGGCTTATGTAAATGCTCAAAATCAAAATTGGAATGCACAAACATTACAATTCGAAATTGTAAATACTATAGACGGAGCTGTTGAATCATTGATTAATGGTACTGCAGATTATTTTATGTGGGAACATTTTATGACAAAACCGCTGGTAGATAAAGGAATTTTTCGGCGTGTTGGTGATTGTCCAACACCGTGGCCTTGTTTTGTAATAGCCGTGAGAAATGAATTTTTAGAAGCTAACAAACAAACTGTAGCTTTAATTTTGGAAATAATAAATCGTACCACCACCGAATTTAAAGATATTCCTAGCATTGACAGAATGTTAGCCTCAAAGTACAATCAAAAACTACCAGATATTCAAGAATGGTTACAATGTACCAATTGGTCACAGAGACCACTAGAAGAAAAAGTGTTAAACAAAATTCAAAATCAACTGTTTGACCTGAAAATTATCGATAAAAAAAGTACTTTTGCTGAAATAGTAAAAGCAGTTTAGCTTTTATTGTTGGCACTATGATAAAACTAGGAAGTCTTTCTTATCATCAACTGAAAGAAAAATTCAGGATAAAAAGTCCTTGGGATTTGATTATCATTTTTGTACTGAATATTTTAATTACCATTCCCATTTTTATTATCGCTCACCACAATTTCATTACGCTACAATGGGCGCATCACATAGATCGCATTGTATTGTTTCTTGCTATTCTTTTCATAATTCAATTGCTTTTAAGAGCGTTGCGACGCGTAACACTCATTTCAGTTATTCTATATCTAATCATGTTGCTTTACGGGAGTTTGTCAGGCAAATATGGTTTTCAAAGTATTTTTGAAGATTATCGCTCTATGATGTACACTATGAACGATGATGCTTATCCGCAAGATATTATTATTTCTAAACTGTTGCCTTTTCCTAATAAATCCAAAATTTTAGACGCAATTGAATATCAAAATCCTGAAATAAGAAACTTCGCCATTATGGCAATTAACAAGCATTTCAAGCATATTAAAGGCTATTATGAAGATTGGACCATAATACAATCGTTTGCTATTTTTAAAGAAATAAATAGCAGATGGAATTATGTTAGCGATCCAAAAGGACACGATTATATTGCAAAAGCTACTGAATCTGTTAAATATCTTTCGGGTGATTGCGACGACCATTCTGTGTTTATGGCAGCTTGTATAAAATCTATTGGTGGTACAACAAGACTAATTCATACAAAAGGACACATTTACCCAGAATTATTAATTGGTACCAAAAAAAATTTAGAACGCATCAATTATGCTATAAAAAAAGTATTGTTCCCAAAAGAAAGCAAAAACAAATCAATCAATTATCATATAGATGAACGAGGAAATATTTGGCTTAATCTTGATTACACCGCTAAATATCCTGGCGGACCCTTTATGGATGAAGAAATTCTTGGAGCTTTGACATTGGATTAAAGTGAGTAATTCATAATTCACAAATTTATTTACTATATTCGTTTTTAAATAAAGAGACCTAAAATGAAAAAAATATTTTATCTACTACTTTTACTGCCACTAGCCCTATTAGCGCAGGAAAATACGATACTTGCTAACAAAAAAAATGAATTCCGTGTAGATATTTTGTCTGCCATAGTTTTTTCAAAAGCTAGTTTTAGTTATGAACGATTTTTTGGGAAAGATTTTTCAGCAGGTTTAAATGCAAATTTTTCTAATGGTAGTAAACTTAATGATGATTTTGATAACGGATATCGAAATAATAGTCCCAAGTTTGAGTTCAATCCTTATTTGCGATACGCTTTGTCTAAAAGTAAATCAAGATATTATTTTGCTGAATTTTTTGGCTCCTACAACGGAGGTGATTTCAAAGAGATTATCCGTTTAACTGAAAACAACGTTGATTATTATACTACTTTCAAATCAAAATATACCGATTATGGTTTCGGAGGAAGTTTAGGATACAAAATGTATTTTCATAATAGCATCGCCCTAGAATTCATAGTTGGTTTTGGTAAAAATTTGACGAATAGAAACAAGAGTCCCGATGTTATTTCTAGAGTTGGACTTAATTTAGGATACAGATTTTAATACAAATAAAATGAAAAAAATACACTACATAGTCTTATTTCTGACAGCTCTTTTAGTATCAAACTGCAATACCAACGATGATGGCTTTTACAACAATGTTTTTGCAACTGTGCCTAATTTAGTGACCATACAACCTCATGCTGCTACCTACACCGTTGGTGAAAAACTTTATATAAATAGTAATTTTTCGAGATATTTAAACGAAAATGGCAAAACTTTAGATGCTTTTAAAACTACAGGAGCTACAGCCTTTGATTTTTCTTATGTAATCGAAAAACAAATAAATGCTACCACTTGGGAAGTCGTAGCGGTAAATGATAATCAATTAGACATTGTAAAAGGTACCGCTCAAAATGGCTCTTATGTTTACGCGATATGCGAGTACAATACTACTAGCGAAACTTACGAATATCGTGTTGGTTTTCCTTTATTGTCTGCGGGTACCTATCGTTTGAGTTTTGGATATAATAGCGATTCAACTAACAGTGTTGAATTACGTTCTTTAAGTCCGGCAACTCGTTTGATTTTAAATATAAATGCCACTATTAGTAATCTTGATAATGCTGGTTTTTATAATTTTACTGTAAATTAATAGTGCCAAACAATAGCCTCTTTACCCACACTTTTTAGATAACTACTAGTTTTACTAAAATGTTTATTTCCAAACCAAAATCCTCGATTGGCGGACAATGGCGACGGATGACCAGATTCTAAAACATAGTGTCTTTTTCTATCAATAAGGTTACCTTTTTTTATGGCAAAATTTCCCCACAATAAAAACACAATATTCTCTCTTTCATCTGATATTTTTTGAATAACCGCATCGGTAAATGTTTCCCAGCCTTGTCTTTGATGACTTCCAGCTTCGTTTTCTCTCACTGTTAATGTGGTGTTGAGCAACAAAACGCCTTGTTTCGCCCAAGGCTCTAAATTCCCAGATTTAGGAAATGGCACTGTCAAATCGGTTTGAATTTCTTTAAAAATATTAATCAAAGAAGGAGGAAAAGCAACTCCATCATTTACCGAAAAACATAATCCATTGGCCTTACCTAAACCATGATAAGGATCCTGACCAATAATAACCACCTTAACTTTTTCAAAAGGACAACAGTCAAAAGCAGCAAAAATTTTATTCTCTTTTGGAAAGCAAGTATTGGTTTGATATTCTTTTTCTACAAAGGCAATCAATCGTTCAAAATAGGACTTTTTAAATTCATTTGAAAGTATACTTTGCCAGGAAGAATTTAAATGGATAAACATCTCATAAAATTTTAACAAAAATACTAATTTCTCTTGCAATTTGGATTGCATCCTTTGTAACTTTGAACCAAAGACACCATTTTAATGATTTCCATTACCGATAAAACCCTCAAAGATTTAGAATTCAGCACTATTTTACAAACCATTTCAGATCGATGCAACACTGAAATTGGAAGACAAAAAGCACTCGAAATACTTCCTTTCAAAGATCAAAACACATTACAGGATTCATTGCTACAAACCTCTGAATATTTATCTTCGTTTTCCAATAATAATGCAATTCCAAATCACGGATTTGATAATTTGAACAATGATTTAAAATTTCTTGCCATTGAAGACAGCTTTCTTGAGGTGGCTAGTTTCAAAAAAATAGCCACGCTGTCAGAAACGGTGAATGTTTTGTTGTTGTACTTCAAAAAATTTCATGAATACTATCCAAAACTCAACGAGAGAGCTACTCAAGTGGAATATACCAAATTTATCATTCAAAAGATAGATGAAATTGTTGATAAATTTGGTGAAATAAAAAATAATGCATCACCAGATTTAATCAACATTCGCAGAGATATGAGTGTGGTGCGAGGCAGAGTAAACCAAAGCTTCGGACAAGCCATGAGTCAATATATTTCGTTGGGTTATTTAGACGAAATAAAAGAAAGTTTTGTAGAAAACCGTAGAGTTTTAGCCGTTTTAGCTATGTATCGGCGTAAAGTAAAAGGCTCTATTTTGGGCAGTTCAAAAACAGGAAGTATTGCCTACATTGAACCCGAAGCAACGCTTCATTATTCACGAGAATTGAGTAATCTTGAGTACGAAGAACGAGAGGAAATTACTAAAATTTTGAAACAACTTTCTAATGATATTCGTCCCTATTTAGAATTATTAAAACAATACCAAGAGATTTTGAGCGATATTGATGTAATTGCAGCCAAAGCTAAATATGCCCGTAAAATAAATGCCATTTTACCCACAATTACTACCGAAAAACAATTGTATTTCAGAGATGCATTCCATCCTATTTTGTTTTTAAATAATTTAGAAAAGAATGAAAAAACATATCCACAAACTATTGAGTTGAGTACCCAAAGTAGAATTATTGTAATCTCTGGCCCCAATGCCGGCGGAAAAACCATTTCATTAAAAACCGTCGGATTATTGCAATTAATGTTGCAATGCGGAATTCTGATTCCAGTTCATGAACGCAGCACAAGCTTTTTATTTGATAGAATTATAACCGATATTGGAGACAATCAATCTATTGAAAATCATTTAAGTACGTATAGTTATCGTTTAAAAAATATGAATTATTTTCTCAAAAAATGCAATGCCAAGACCTTATTTTTAATAGACGAATTTGGTACAGGTTCTGATCCAGAACTTGGAGGAGCTTTGGCAGAAATATTTTTAGAGGAATTTTATCATCGGGAAGCATTTGGGATTATCACCACCCATTATTCTAATCTAAAAATATTGGTCAACGAATTACCATTTGCCTCGAATGCTAATATGCTTTTTGACGAAAAATCTTTGGAACCAATGTATAAGCTCATTTTGGGACAAGCAGGTAGTTCGTTCACTTTTGAAGTTGCGCAAAAAAATGGAATTCCTTTTGGACTCATCAATCGTGCTAAAAAGAAAATCGAAGGCGGCAAAGTGCGTTTTGACAAAACCATTGCGACACTTCAAAAAGAGCGCTCCAAACTGGAGAAAACATCTTTGAATTTAAAAGAAGAAGAAACCAAAGCCCGGGAAGAAGGCAAAAAAATGGAAAGTATCAACGTAAAAATTCAAGAGAAACTGGAACGGTATCAGGAATTGTACGATGCCAACCAACGGTTAATATACATGGGGCAAAAGTTAGATGATATTTCGGAAAAATACTTTAACAATAAAGACAAAAAGATTCTTATTGGAGAGTTTTTGAAAATAGTGGAAATTGAAAATTCAAAGCGAAAAAAAGCAACCGTAAAAGAAAAAGTAGCTCAAGAAATTATCAAAAAAAAGGTCATTGAAGAAGTGACTGTAAGAGTTGAAGAAATTAGAATTACAAAAAAAGAAAAGAAGATAAAAGCACAAAAACAGGAAACCGAAAAGCCAAAAGTAATTTTAAAAATAGGCGATAAAGTAAGAATGTTTGATGGAAAAGCAGTAGGAACGATTGATAAAATTGAAAAAAATAAAGCAGTTGTCAATTATGGCGTTTTCACTTCAAAAATAAGTTTGGAAGTTTTGGAATATGTTAAAACAAAATAAGCATTGAGTTAAATTTATTAGATAATGAAAATTGAAGATTTACCAAAAAATAAAAAAATAATCCTTTTTGATGGAGTTTGTAATCTTTGCGAATCAGTTGTTCGATTTGTTATAAAACATGATAAACAAGATATTTTCAGGTTTGTTTCCCTTCAATCAGAATTGGGCATAGCAATAATAGAGCATACGGGTTTTGAAAAATTAAAAATAGATAGTGTACTGCTTTATGAATCTGACGGAACTGTTTATTATAAAGCAGAAGCTGTATTTAAAATTGCCAAATATTTGGATGGACAATTCAAATTTTTATCATTTTTTTCTTTTATTCCAATTAAAATTTCAAATTTATTTTATGATTTTATCGCTAGGAATAGATACAAATGGTTTGGTAAAAAAGAAAGTTGCATGATTTCGACAGCAGCGTTGCAGTCTAAATTTTTAACATAAAAAAAGCCGCTTAAACTTTGAAACGGCTTATTTTGTAATTGATAAAATTCTTATTGTTTAACAATTTTCTTAACCGCAATCCCTTGGTCAGTCGTAATTTTCATCATGTACACTCCTGTTGATAAATCACTAATATAAACTTGTCCGTTTGTAACATTAAATTTCTGTAATTTAACTATTCTTCCATTCAAATCTGACATCTCAATAGCAGTAATTATTGCGTTTATATCATTCGAAAAATTGATAACATTATTTGCAGGATTTGGATATACATTCAATTTAGAAGACAAAAATTCGCTTATACCTAAAGTTTGTGTAACTACAAAATTATCAACTAATAAAGCATGTGTTCCTGCAGCATTTAGTGGCGATGTGTTATGAAATGCAAAGTAAAAAACACCTGTTGACGGAGCTGTAAAAGTAAATGTTTTTTGCACATAGGTTGCATTGCTTATTCCAGTTTCACTACCTACAACCGTAGTTTGAGAAGCAACTGTTTGAGCACTTCCTACTGTTAATTCATAATTACCAGTATTTGTAGAACCGTTAACAAAATTTTCGATATAAAAAGTAACATCAACACTTGAACCAGCTACAAGATTAACTCCTCTTGAAAACATACGAGAATCAGCAGCAGCAGCAACGGGAGTAACAGAAGCCGCAGCAAAGTTACCACTTTGCGTAAGGCCGGTACCTGTTACAATAAACCATCCTGCGGTATTAGGCACAGCTAGCCAACCAACAAAAGGTAACGTATCATTTTCAAAACTTTCTGTATAGATTGGATTTACAGCGGTGAAAATAGTATTAAATGCAAATGGTCCGTTCCAAACGCTTTGTCCCGCAGCTCCACCACAATTTTTTCGCACATAAAAATCATAGACAGAGGAAGATGATAATCCATTTAAGGTATAGGGTGAAGTAACATTTATAAGTGAAGTTCCTGCGCCAATAGCATAACCATGAGGACCATATTCGATATCGGTAGTTCCTCCATTTGTATTAGTAAAAGATAAAACTGCACTATTTAAAGTAGTACTGGTTACATTAAGATTAGTTGGTCTTGCGCAACTTACAGTTTTTCCTAAACGAGTTTGAGGTCTAAAGTTAGACGCTGCAACTGTAGTTACGGGTGTTGTTCCGCCAACGGCTGTCATTGCACCGAGCAAACCAGCTGTTAATGAACTACTACATAGAGCGGTGTTCAAAATCGTAGCCACTGGATTTGAAAAATTTTGATAGTCAAATGCGACGTAGATTCCGCCGCCAGTGTATGTAAAAGCTGATCCTCCTGTAAAAGGAATATCAAAAGTACCAGCAGCATTTGGTATTGTTACAGCACCTGTATTGGCTGTTGTCATACCACTAATTGCAGTTGCCCATATAGTACTTTTTGTGTTGGTAACATCTGCAGTATTTTGTAAATATATAACAATAGTTCCAGTGGTACTTGTATTTTGAGCTACTGAATAATTAAAACCAAGAGAATTTACAACCGAACCTGCTGAAAATCCTGATGCAGCCATTTCTGTAGCTGTAATTAACCAAATACTTCTTCCTGCAGGCCTACCACCTTGTGGAGCACGCCCATTTTGAGAAGTTCCGATACCTGGCAAAACGGTATAAATATCCGATTGGGCAAAAGTTGCAAAAGATGATAATAATACAACTAATAATAAAATAATTTTTTTCATAAAGTAAAATTTTTGTTATTGTAAAGATCTTCAAATATATAAATATTTTTCAAAAAAATTATTCTTTTTCCCATTTACCTATTACAGATGTAGCTAAAGCATTACCTAATACATTTGTCGAACTTCTGAACATATCACAAAAATGGTCAATCGGAAGAATTAATGCAATACCTTCCACAGGAATTTTGAACATGCCACAGGTAGCAGCAACCACTACTAAACTCGCTCTTGGAACACCTGCAATACCTTTGCTGGTTAACATTAAAACTAAAAGCATGGTTAATTGTGTTGCTAAATCCAGATGAACTCCATACGCTTGGGCAATAAAAATACTAGCAAAAGTCATATACATCATGCTGCCGTCAAGATTGAAAGAATAACCTAGAGGCAACATAAACGAAACAATTTTATCTTTTACTCCAAATCGCTCCAATTCTTCTGTTAGTTTTGGAAAAACCGCTTCACTGCTTGTAGTACTAAAAGCAATTATTAATGGAGAAACAATTCTTTTTAATAAAGTTGTCATTTTGTCTTTTAAGAAAATATAACCAACAAATAACAAAACAATCCAAAGAGAAGAAATTCCGATTAAAAAAGAACCAAAATATTTAGCATAAATCAATAATAATTCATTCAAATCTCTAATTGCAAATACGCCAGCAATAGCACCAAAAACCCCTATTGGTGCAAATTTCATTACATAATTCACCATTTTAAGAATGATGTGTGACGTTTTATCCAACGCATTTACAACTGGTTTTGCACTTGTGCCAATGGAAGCTGCCGCTAATCCAAAGAAAATAGAGAAAATTACAATTTGAAGAATTTCATTGTTTGCCATAGCCTCGACTATGCTTTTGGGAATAATGTGTTCTACAAAGTTTTGAGCTGAAAAACCATGAGTTTTATCAGTAACTTCTGAAACGGCTGTTAAATCTACTTTTCCAAGTTTTAATCCAACGCCGGGTTGCAAAATATTTACCCAAAACATCCCAATTAATAACGAAATAAACGATGCTGAAAAAAACCAGCCCAATGCCTTTCCTCCTATTCTGCCAACGGCTTTGATGTCGCCCAATTTAGCTATTCCTACTACTAGAGTTGTAAATACAAGCGGTGCAATAATCATTTGGACCAATCGAATAAATATGGTCGCTAACATTTTTATTTTATCACTAAAATTTTTGGCAAAATCAAAATCAAAATTATTGTGAATAAAAACACCTAAAACTGCGCCAACAAGCATGGCAAGAAGAATTTGAACAGTAAGATTGGAAATAAAAAAAAAATTTTGGTTTTCTGAACTTGTCATTTTGTTTACTTTTCATTCGCATTTTATCGACTTTAGCAATATGCTATTTAAAAAAAATACAACTTATTTTAGGTATGATTTATTTATCAAATAAAAATCAGCTAAAACTAGTGCTGCCATTGCCTCAACTATAGGAACGGCTCTTGGTAATACACAAGGATCGTGTCTTCCTTTGCCTTGTTGTTCTTGAAGTGTATTATCATTTTTTAAAACTTCTTGTTTTTGAATTAAAGTGGCAACGGGCTTAAAAGCCACTCTAAAATAAATATCCATTCCGTTTGAAATGCCTCCCTGAATGCCTCCAGAAAGGTTGGTTTTCGTGGTTCCATCTTCATTATACAAATCATTATGCTGACTTCCTTTCATTTTAGCCCCGCAAAAACCGCTACCCAATTCAAAACCTTTTACAGCATTTATAGAAAGCATAGCTTTTGCTAACTCGGCATGAAGTTTATCAAAAACAGGTTCACCTAAACCAATGGGTACATTTTGTAAAACACACGTTATGGTTCCACCAACGGTGTCGCCTTCTTTACGAATTTCTTTAATATAATTTTCCATTTTTTCGGCAGTGGCCGCGTCTGGGCAGCGAACAGCATTGGTTTCGATTAATGAAAAATCTAAATCTTGATAGGGCTTTTCCATAAAAATTTCACCAACCGAGGATACGAAAGCATTTATTTTTATTTCAGACAAAACTTGTTTGGCAATAGCACCTGCAACAACGCGACATACAGTTTCGCGAGCTGAACTTCTTCCGCCACCGCGATAATCTCTAATTCCATATTTTTTTTCATAAACATAATCGGCATGGCTTGGACGATAACTGTCTTTTAAGTGAACGTAATCATCTGATTTTTGATTGGTATTAGGAATTACAAAGCCTATGGGAGTTCCAGTAGTTTTACCTTCAAATAATCCAGAAAGAAATTGCACCTCGTCTTCTTCTTTTCGTTGCGTCACAATCGAAGATTGACCTGGCATTCTGCGTTGCATTTCATTCTGAATTGCTTTAAAATTTAATTCAATACCCGCAGGACAACCGTCTATAATTCCGCCTAATGCGTCCCCATGTGATTCTCCGAAAGTGGTAAGTTTAAAAAGAGTTCCGTAGCTATTACCAGCCATTTTAAATTGTTTTAAACAAATATAGAATTTAAGTTTCAAAGTTTTAAATTCAGCAGTAGAAAAGTTTGCACGACTATTAACAATGATTGCATTTGTTAGCAATACCTTTTAAATCAATTAGCATACGGTTATTTACTTTGTTAAACTCTAAAATTTATTGTGAACTACTAAATTTATTTGAAAGTAGGCATAAAAAAGCTGCCATATTGATTTAGCAGCTTGATTATTAATGCTTTAGTCTAATTTATATATTTTAAATTAATTATGTCTTTAAATTCATACCAAGCTGTAAAAGAAGTAGCTATTAAGGCTATTGTTTTGTTCACTGGGCTTTGATTTTCATTTATTATCGATTTGAGTGCATACCAGTTT
>NZ_JANXUG010000034.1 GCF_025352015.1 Flavobacterium sp. | reverse complement strand
GAAAGCCGTGGTGAGTGCGTTACACGAAACTGGAGTAAGTACCTTCTACACATCGGTGGTTTTAATATTTGGTTTTGCTATCTTTACGTTATCGAGTTTTGGCGGAACGATTGCTTTAGGCGGGTTAATTTCGGTAACGTTAACTTTTGCGATGTTTGCCAATTTGGTGGTGCTTCCGGCATTGGTTTTAACCACCGAGAAA
This sequence comes from Flavobacterium sp., assembly GCF_025352015.1. Lineage (GTDB taxonomy): Bacteria > Bacteroidota > Bacteroidia > Flavobacteriales > Flavobacteriaceae > Flavobacterium. Next base: position 11,286 of record NZ_JANXUG010000034.1, on the reverse strand, counting down.
TGGAGCGGCAAAAAAGAAATGAAGGCAGACGAGGAAGAACCAAGCATCAATATTTATCGTGATAACAAGGAAGAGAATATTGATGAAATTACAGAAAAAGAATAATTTATATTTGCAATTATAATAATATCCAAATCATAAAATCTAATTAATTTTGCCACAGATTAAAGTATTCAAAGGATTTTTTTGGATAACTAAAAAATACTCTGTGAAATCTGTGACGAAAATATTTTAAAATTTTAAATCTCATATTTAATGAAACATACAAAAGTTAAAAACCTACTTAATAGCGCAACGCCCCTTTTAGAAGTAAATGCAAAAGGTTGGGTACGAAGGTTTAGAAATAATCAGTTTATAGCTTTGAACGATGGTTCGACGATTAATACTATTCAGTGTGTTGTAGATTTTGAAAACACTCCCGAGGAAATTTTAAAAAGAATTACAACTGGTGCCGCAATTTCTGTAACTGGAGCTTTGGTAGAAAGTCAAGGCGCAGGTCAAAAATATGAAATACAAGTTAGGCATTTAGAAATTTTGGGCGATTGCGATGCCGAGAAGTTTCCCATTCAACCTAAAAACAAACCAAGTCTTGATTTTCTGCGCGAAAATGCACATTTGCGTGTTAGAACCAACGCTTTTGGAGCTATTATGAGAGTTCGTTCTGTACTTTCTTTTGCGATTCATCATTATTTTCAAGAAAAAGGATTTGTATATGTAAACACCCCAATCATAACAGGCAGTGATGCTGAAGGTGCTGGTGAAATGTTTAAAGTAACGGCTTTGCCCTTTGACAACACACCAAGAACAGCAGATGGAAAAGTAAATTATAAGGAAGATTTCTTTGGAAAAGAAACAAATTTAACCGTTTCCGGACAATTAGAAGGGGAAACGTTTGCCATGGCGTTAGGAGAAATTTATACTTTTGGACCAACTTTTAGAGCCGAGAATTCGAACACCTCACGACATTTGGCAGAATTTTGGATGATTGAACCCGAAGTTGCGTTCAATGATTTGAATGACAATATGGATTTGGCAGAAGATTTTATCCAATATGTGATTAAATATACTTTAGACAAATGCCAGGAAGATTTAAAATTCTTGGAAGGAAGATTATTAGACGAAGAAAAATTGAAACCACAGGCGGAACGAAGCGAAATGAAGTTGTTAGAAAAATTAAACTTTGTTTTAGAAAACAATTTTAAACGAGTTTCCTACACCGAAGCGATTGCTATTTTAAGAGAATGCGCGCCCAACAAAAAGAAAAAATTCAATTATATCATCAACGAATGGGGAACCGATTTACAAAGTGAACACGAGCGTTATTTAGTTGAAAAACACTTTAAATGTCCCGTGATTTTGTTTGATTATCCTGCTAATATCAAAGCGTTTTACATGCGATTGAATGAAGATGGAAAAACCGTTCGCGCTATGGATATTTTGTTTCCTGGCATTGGAGAAATCGTGGGAGGTTCACAAAGAGAAGAACGTTATGATGTTTTGATCGAAAAAATGAAAGCTTTGGGTATTGATGAACAAGAATTATGGTGGTATTTAGACACCCGAAGATTTGGAAGCGCAGTCCATTCAGGTTTTGGATTAGGATTTGAACGCTTAGTGCTTTTCGTAACGGGAATGACGAATATTAGAGATGTGATTCCGTATCCAAGAACGCCTTTGAACGCAGAATTTTAATTAAAAGGTTATAAGGGTAATGAGTTTAGAAGGTTTAGTTCCTCATAAGTTTAAAATTTCTAAACTTTCTAACCTCTTCTAAATCTTTTCTAAACCTTCTAAACTATAAACACAAAATGCTCAAGCAATTTCTAAATCTAAAATTATCGCAAAAATTATCTCCTCAACAAATTCAGTTGATGAAGATGATACAATTGCCGACACAAGCATTTGAGCAGCGATTGAAAGAAGAATTAGTAGACAACCCAGCATTAGAAACTGGTAAGGAAGAAGAAGAATTATTCGAAAAAGATGAATTTGACAATAATGACGAATACGATGATTTTGAGGGAAGCGAAAATATTGAAGCTGACGAAATCAACATTGATGAATATTTGAGCAACGACGAAACCCCAGAATATAAGCTTCAAACTAATAATTATAGTGATGACGATGAAACTCGTGACATGCCATTTGCAGCGCCAACTAGTTTTCATCAAGATTTAATCAATCAGTTAAACACGTTTCTTTTAACAGACGAAGAGCACAATATCGCAGAATTCTTAGTTGGAAGTATTGATGATGACGGGTATTTGCGTAGAGATATGTCAGATATTGTAGACGATATGGCATTTACTCAAGGAATGTATACCAATGAAAAAGCGGTCGAAAAAATGCTGCACATTATCCAAGATTTAGATCCAACGGGTGTTGGAGCTCGGAATTTACATGAGTGTTTGTTATTGCAACTCCGACATAAAACCCCTACTGAATATGTTGATTTAGCCATTAATATTATTCAAAATGAGTTTGATGCGTTTACAAAAAAACATTACGAAAAACTATTAGCAACTTATGAAATCTCTAAAGAACAGCTCAAAAAGGCAATTGAAGAAATTGAAAAATTAAATCCAAAACCGGGTGGTGCTTATGACAGTAGCAGTCGTACCGTGGAGCAAATTGTTCCAGATTTTGCCATTAAAATTGTTGATGGCGAACTGGAACTTTCCTTAAACGGAAGAAACGCACCTACCTTACACGTTTCCAAAGATTATCAGGAAATGCTTCAAACCTATAAAGTTTCTAAAGACAAATCGCATTCCCAAAAAGATGCAGTACAGTTTATCAAACAAAAATTGGATTCAGCCAAATGGTTTATCGATGCCATCCGCCAGCGCCAAGAAACGCTTTTTGTTACGATGAATGCCATCATGCATTTTCAGAGCGAGTATTTCCTTGACGGCGAAGAAACAAAATTAAAACCCATGATTCTCAAAGACATTGCCGACATGGTTGGGCTAGATATTTCTACCGTTTCGCGCGTGGCAAATAGCAAATATGTAGAAACTCCTTATGGTACAAAACTGATCAAAGAGTATTTTTCTGAATCGATGAAAAATGATCAAGGTGAAGATGTTTCTACCTTGGAAATCAAAAAAATCCTAAAAACAATTATCGAAGAAGAAGATAAAAGCAAACCTTTGCCCGACGATCAATTAGCCGAAATCCTAAAAGAAAAAGGGTATCCAATTGCGCGCAGAACTATTGCCAAATACAGAGATTTATTTGATATTCCTGTAGCAAGAATGCGGAAGAAGATATAATTTAAAATTTTTTTAAAACAGCTTCAACTAGATACATCAAATTGGTTCATCAAACCATCGAATCATTATATTTGTTCAAGCAAATAACATCTTGAAAAAAATCTTTCCTTTTTTTTCCTATCTCTTCCATCCTATTTTCATTCCAGTTTTAGGAACTTTTTTTTATGTTTTGTTGGATAAGCATTATTTCACTTTACCGCAATATTTGATTCTATTTTTGCAAATCATCATCATTACTTTTTTATTACCCATTACATTTTTCTATTTGTTAAGAACCTTTGGCAAAATAGAAAGTGTAATGCTTTCAGATATTTCCCAGCGGAAAATTCCTTTGCTATTGCAGCTCCTTTTATTTGGGGTTTTGATTGAAAAAAGCATCACCATAGATCGATTTCCTTGTCTTTATTTCTTCTTTCTGGGAGGATTATTTAGTACCATTTTTGCGTTTTTATTGTTGTATGCGCAGATAAAAGCAAGCATTCACATGATTGGCATTAGTTCACTAACGGTTTTTATCATTGGATTAGGCATTCACAATCAGGTGAATGTCATTGAACTTGTTGCTTTTTTTGTAGTAATTAATGGCATTGTCGCCTCCTCACGCTTGGTGATGAAAGCACATTCCGGTCAAGAACTTATCATTGGATTTTTGTGTGGTGTACTGCCACAAAGTGTATTGTTCTATTTTTGGTTATAAGATGTAAAACATCAAACCAAAATTGGTCGTATTCATATTTATGGATTGATTGTCAATTTTTGCTGCCGATTTAAACATTGGATTTAATCCATAATAGGCATAAAAATTCCAAGTATTCCATCCCACCGCAATATAAACACCATATTGAAATTGACTTAAATCTTTATTCCTCGATAGTTTGACAACTCCCAAGGACGATACCGATTTATAGTCATCATAAAAAAGGTAACTCACTTTAAACCCTGAATAAATTCTCCAAAAAATATGACTGTTTGGGGTAGAATTTCGCCATCTGAATTCAACCGGTAAATCAATGTAATGCAATGATAATTTATTGGTTGAATAATATATAGCCGGGTCTAAAACTTGATAGGTATTAATCCCGTTAGAACTCGAAATTTCTAAATTTTGATTGTAAATACCTAATGAATATCCTAAACCTGCGGCAACAGCCACTGTTCGAGATTTGTTAATAGGCATGTCTCTCAAAAATCCTAATGCTATTCCGGGTGAAAGCTTATTTTGATTAATGTTTACAGGGCGTCTTTGAAGCCCGTTATAAGTGATGTTTACATAAAATTGGTCTTCCCGATATAACGAATCTACCGCATCAAAATCGGTTACTACATTTTGAGCTGTAGCACAAAATGTTACTAAAAAAAGAACAAAAGGAAAGTAAAAACGCATTCTTATGTAATAAGTCATAAACGTACGAAAAAAACTGATTGTCTCCATTCATAAACCACATTTTGGTATAAAACATATAAAAAACACTACCTCTAAAGGTGTTTAAATATGTTAATTTTAGTCTAAAAGTGAATCCTTTAAAGACGGCCAAGTGCGCTATTTTCAATACACATATTTCAAAAATTAGAGCCGTAACCTTTTTAATTAGTGAAATATTGGGCAAAAAATTAGTAGTGAAACTAAAGTTATCGACCTCAAAACATCAAAATAATCCTTCTACAGATAAATATCTTTCGCCAGTATCATAATTGAAAGTCAATACAATAGCGTTATCTGGAATTTCTTGTAGTTTTTTTGCCACCGCTGCTAATGAAGCTCCTGTAGAAACCCCAACTAAAACCCCTTCTTTTTTTGCGATTTCTCTTGTAAATTCATAAGCGTCGTTTTTACTAACTTGAATTACTCCATCAATGGCGGCAGCATGGTAGTTTTGTGGAATAAACCCTGCTCCAATGCCTTGCAAAGGATGCGGTGAAGGACTTCCACCACTCAACACGGGTGATAATTCTGGTTCAACAGCAAAAATCTTTAAATTAGGAAATTTCTTTTTTAATACTTCGGCAACACCTGTTATATGTCCTCCAGTTCCTACGCCCGTAATGATATAATCTAAACCATTTGGAAAATCAGCCAGTATTTCCAGAGCCGTAGTTGTTTTATGAATTGCTATGTTGGCTGGGTTATTAAATTGTTGTGGTGACCATGCATTTGGGGTTTCGGCAACGAGTTCAGAAGCACGTTCAATGGCGCCTTTCATCCCTTTTTCTCTTGGGGTCAGTTCAAATTCAGCACCGTATATTTCCATTAGTTTTCGTCTTTCCACACTCATGGATTCGGGCATTACTAAAATAACTTTATATCCTTTTACGGCGGCAACGAGTGCTAAACCAATTCCGGTATTGCCCGATGTTGGTTCAATTATAATACTATCTGGTTTTAATAATCCTTTTGTTTCGGCATCTTCAATCATAGCAAGTGCAATCCTATCCTTAATGCTGTTGCCAGGATTACTTCGTTCTAACTTTATCCAAACGTTGCTATTTTTGAATAATCGATTTAATTTTACTACGGGTGTATTCCCAATGGTTTCTAGAATGGTGTTCGCTTTCATATGTTTTTTGTTTTATATTAATTAAATACTAAAATTTAGTGCTTCAGGAAAATTCTGAATATTTTTAATCATAATTTCACTTTTATGATATACTAACGATTGGGCAGCAATAGAATTGGTTATCCAAACATTTCCGCCAATTACGGCTCCTTTTCCAATCACAGTTTTTCCGCCAAGAATAGTGGCATTAGCATAAATTACCACATCATCTTCAATAGTTGGATGGCGTTTTTCTGCGGCTTTGTCTTTGCTCACCGTCAAAGCACCTAGGGTAACTCCTTGATATATTTTTACATTTTTACCAATGGTGGCGGTTTCGCCTATCACGATACCTGTTCCATGATCTATAAAAAAACTTTCGCCTATAGTAGCTGCAGGATGAATGTCGATTCCTGTTTTGCTGTGTGCATATTCAGCCATAAAACGCGCTAAAATAGTACTGCCATTGTTCCATAGAACATGGGCAAATCGGTGTACCGTAATGGCAAAAAAACCTGGGTAAGCGAGCACGACTTCACTTCTTGATTTTGCTGCTGGATCAAAATTTAAAATTGCTATTAAATCCAGTTGAAGTTTTTTATAAACACTTTGTATAGTCTCAAAAAAAACGGTTGTCTGATGCCTTGCGCTTTCTTTAGAGTACTCTTCCTCCAATAATTCTTGCAAAATCATTTGGAGTTCTTGTTCTTTCGTTTCAAAAAAATTATAATCCACATATTCTTTGGTGGAGCAAAACAACCAGTCGGACATTTCATTAATCCAAGACGAGGCTTTCACTTTGCTTAAGAAAATTTTACTTTCCATAAAATTAGATTGATAAATGATTTTATTTTTTGACATTTCTTTTAGGCACATAAAAACAAAAACTCTCCAACGAATTGAAGAGTTTTGTTTGTTAGAATTATATTTTATAATTAAATCACAACAAATCGCTCCTCAACAGTTGAGGGAAACAATAACAAAAAGTGATATAAACTAGTTGCATACGGTGATTTATTGTTACAAATATCAAATGTTTTAAATTACAATCCAAATAATTTTTTTTATTTAACTTATGATTATAAAATGTTTAAAAATGTGATGCTGAAATTATCTACCCCTTAAAATTTACTCCTTAAACTGATAAAAAGTTTGTTTATAATTTATAAGTAAAACATTTTAACGGTTGTAAATAGTACTAAATTTGTAGAAAACCAATCCTAATGAAAACATTCAAAATAATTATTTTACCAGTTCTTTTAATTTTAATTCCATTAAACTCCTATTCTTGGGGAGAAAAAGGACATTCTTATGTAGCAGAAATTGCTTTTAAAAACCTTGATAAAAAGACCAAAAAACTAGCCCGAGAATATCTAGACGGAATGACAATTGAGGAAGCTGCCAACTGGATGGATGTCATCAAAAAAGATAAAAAGTACGATAATTTAAAAGCCTTACACTATGTAAATTTCGAAAAAAACGAAGTGGTAAAAGACATTTGTTGCGATAACATAATCTCGGCATTAACTACTTGTATTTCAAATTTAAAAAATTATAAAAACCTATCCAAAGAAGAGGTAAAAACCAATTTATGTTATTTATTTCATTTGATGGGCGATTTGCATCAGCCGCTGCACATAGGTTACGGAAGTGATAAAGGCGGAAATACTTTTCAAGTGCATTTTGACGGTAAAGGAACAAATTTGCATGCTTTGTATGATTATCGGATTATAGAAGATAAAAATGTAACGCTCAAACAATGCATAAAAGAAAGAAATTATTCTAAAACTGAAATCGACGAAATTCAAAAAATTGATGTTGTAAATTGGGCTTCTGATTCAAGAAAATATTTAGGAACTATTTATAATGTAGAAAACAATATAATTTCAGATGATTATGTAAATGAAAATTTACCAATTATAAAAAGTCAAATTCACCTTGCTGGCATTCGTCTGGCTGGAGTTTTAAAAGAAGTTTTTTCTACAAATTAAAAACCCTTTAAATCAGACGATTTTAAGGGTTTTAATTCAATTAGCGTCATTGTTGCAGAGAGGAAGGGATTCGAACCCTCGATATGTTACCATATACACGCTTTCCAAGCGTGCGCCTTCGGCCACTCGGCCACCTCTCTAAATTGTGGTGCAAATAACCGCAAATTTTTTCAGTAAAAAAAACGCGTCTTGCAAATATTATTGCATTTCGCCACGAAGTGAAGTTTCAAAGATGGTCTTGAAAACAGCGGGAGATACCTTTTGTCCTAAAAGATACATCAACTTGGTAATTGCGGCTTCTGTAGTAATGTCTTTTCCAGAAATGAGCCCAATTTTCTCGAGTTGTGTGCTGGTTTCGTACTGTCCCATGTTGACGCTTCCGCCCGAGCATTGGGTCACATTAATAATGTGCAAACCGTTTTTTATAGCTTTTTTTAAGGTGTCAATGAACCAAACCGCAGTAGGTGCATTGCCAGAACCATAGGTTTCTAATATAATCCCCTTTAGATTAGGGATATTAATAATGGCCGTCAAAACGGTTTCGCTGATTCCCGGAAACATCTTCACAATGACCACTTGATCGTTCAACTCTTTGTGAACTACCAAATTTTTAGTGGCTTTTTTTTGCGAAATAGTATTGGAATTGATTTTCAAATGAACTCCCGATTCTGCCAAAGGAGGATAATTGGGAGAGGTAAACGCATTGAAATGTTCCGCATTAATCTTGGTGGTTCTGTTGCCTCGATATAATTTGTATTCAAAATAAAGGCAAACTTCCTGAATAACCGACTTTCCTTTTTGTTTTAAAGAAGCTATTTGTATTGCCGTAATCAGATTTTCTTTGGCATCGGTGCGCAAATCGCCTATAGGTAATTGTGAGCCTGTAAAAATTACAGGTTTGTACAAGTTTTCTAACATAAAACTCAAGGCTGATGCCGAATATGACATGGTATCTGAACCATGAAGCACCACAAAACCATCAAAAGCAGCATAGTTTTGTTCGATAATTGTAGCAAGAATAACCCATTGCGATGGGCTGATATTAGACGAATCTATAGGTTTTTCAAAAGAAATGGTTTCAATGGTGCAATCCAATTGTTGCAATTCGGGAATTTTTTGAAGAAGTTCCTTAAAGTTGAAGGCTTTTAAAGCTCCCGATTCGAAATCTTTCATCATCCCGATGGTGCCACCCGTATAAATCAACAGTAAGTTCGATTTAGATTGCATTCTCATATTTTGATTTGTTCACCACAGGATTGGCATACATGGCAAGAAAACTTTCCAGCATTTGTGGGTTGCTTTCATCAATTTTCATTTCTAATCTTCTTTCGAAAAGCGATTTTTCGTTTTCAGAATAATGATTTTTGTAGTCTTGCGTGTTGTGCAACAAATCGTAAGCAATATAATTGGTGGGCCAAAGCCTGTACCTTTTTAAAATAGAGTCGTCTATCACTTGAGCCAAAGCTTGAATTTGTTTGTTATTGTTATCAAATTCGGCAGCAACGGTGTCTAATTCTGTATTCAAAACAGCGCCTACATGAATGTGAATGTGTTTCTTTTGACCAATAATTCCGCTTAACAACGTAATGAAATCCTCGTTTTTTTCTTTAATATAAATTTCGTTTCTGGCTTCGGCTATAAGTTGTGGCATTTTCAACGCATCAGTTGGGTCGTATTCGTAGGAGATAGAAACGGGAACAATTTTTATTTTCTTGAAATAATCCATCAAGTTGGCTTCCTCAGACCCCATGGCTAGCATTTTCAAAACCCCCGAATGCGTTGCATCATTACCATCCTTTGTCCTGCCTTCGCGTTGGGCTATCCAAACCGAACGATTTTCGCGCAGCAGCAACTGACCAATGTATTCCGATAATAATTTAGAACTGTCCAATAATTCTCTGGGCGATAAACCCCGTTGCACTAAAAAGTTCCTGTTGAGTTTTGAGAGTGTTTTCAAAAACGATTTTTGCACCAAATTATCCCCTATTGCCGATGCCGTCATGACTAATCCGTGATCGAACAGCGCAACATTTAGCAGCGAAGTGTCTAAAATGATATCCCTGTGATTTGAAATAAAAAGATAGGAAGTGTTTTTTTCTAATGTTTCAAAACCCGAAGTAGTCAACCCTTCCGAGCTTTTTTCTAACACTTTTTGAACCGATTGGTAAATAAAATTACATTGAAAATCTCGTATTGAGTGGGTTCTTTTTAATTGGTTCATCCAGATTTCATCGGCAACATCGGGGAACGTAAAATTCATAATTGCTTTCATCATGGGATGATTCAAGCATGAAAGGATGCCTTCATTGACTTCGGTATCATAATACGGACGAATAGAATCAAATTTCTGCATGTAGTTTTTAGAATTATTGAAAAACAAATGAACAAAAAAAAAGTTACTTTATGTTACATTTTGGGTTAAATCCCAAAAACAGTTTTAGAATTTTGTGTAGTAATATGTGCTATTTCGTCTATGGGTAGCTGATAAATCTGTGCTAATTTTTCGGCAATTAGTTTTATGTAACTGCTTTCGTTTCGTTTCCCTCGGTGCGGCACTGGTGCCAAATACGGCGAGTCGGTTTCAAGAACAATATGTTGTAAGTCTATTTGGGGCAAAAACTGATCTATTTTTCCGTTTTTAAAAGTCGCAACTCCGCCTATTCCCAGCTTCATGTTTAAACTGACAGCTCTTTTGGCTTGCTGAAAATCACCAGTAAAACAATGAAAAATTCCGAATAAATCAGCTGCTCTTTCTGATTCTAACACTTCGAAAACTTCGTCAAAGGCGTCACGACAGTGAATATTGATGGCGAGTTTATGCTGTTTTGCCAACTGTATTTGGTGTTGAAAAGCATGTTGTTGTTGTTTCAAAAAAGTTTTGTCCCAAAACAAATCAATGCCAATTTCCCCCACCGCATAAAACTTCTTTTTGGATAGTTGCGTTGCTACATGCGCTAATTCTTCTTCATAATTTTCTTTAACATACGTAGGATGCAAGCCCATCATGAGGAAAATGTTCTCGGGAAACTGAACTTCTAAATCATACATTTTTTGAGTATGCGAGGCATTTATCGAGGGAACAAAAAAGCGCGAAACCCCAGCATCAATAGCCCGTTGAATCATTTGTGTACGGTCTTGGTCAAACTCCTCAGAGTAGAGGTGGGTGTGGGTATCGATAAGAATCATAGTGACTGCAGGTTTTGGATGGTAAAAATAGTGAAATTTCAAATTTAAACCATCACTTGTCAATATTGTAAGGTCGCGGTTTGGTTTGCTGGTTTACCTCGCCAAGCCAACTTTTGAAATTAAGTGCAGCGCGTTTACATACACATAAGTACGAAAAGTATTCAACAAATATAAAGTCCTTTTGATGATTTGTAAAAATAAAAAAATTACATTTACAATCAATAAAGCGAAACAAACCTTCGCCAATCCACCCAATTTTGGGTGTATATACGAACGTTTGTTTCGCCTATAAGTAAGTTA
>NZ_JANXUG010000005.1 GCF_025352015.1 Flavobacterium sp. | reverse complement strand
TGGACTCATTCCTTCCCAAAAAAAACCATGATTATAGTAACCACCGGCATTATTTTTTAAATCAGCATTGGTTCCATCTGCTTTTTTCAAGATTTCTTCAATCGACAAATTAGTTAGAGTAGCATCCGCTGCGACTAATTTATTTAGATTATTGGTGTAGGTTAAATAATGTTTCGAATAGTGAACTTCCATCGTAAGAATGTCAATACTGGGCGAAAGCTCATTATATTTGTAAGGTAGTTTTACTAATGAAAATTGTCCACTATCGGCAGTTACATTGTCAGGTTGACCTATAGTAACTTTTTCTGTCGCTGAAGGTAATGGGACTTCTACTACTTCGGTGAGTTTCTTTCTTTTACAAGCGGATAGAAAGAAAATATAGGAGCAACATAAAACAATTGAAAAAATCTTTTTCATAGTGTACTATTTTATATTTTTTGCAATGGCATTAATTGCTTCGATATACAATTCTTTTGCTTCTTCAACAGATAGATGGCTTATTTGCATCCAAGCATTGGTTTTAAAAGCATTTCTCAAATCAAAATCAGCCGAATGATTATAATCAATCGTGCCAAAAGTGGCTTGTTTATAATAGGCGTACAACCGCAATTGCTCATCTTGTGGAAGTGATGCTTGCGACATGTGTGAAGCAATTTCTACTGCTTCTTGAAATCGAATATCTAATTCTTTTTCAGTCATTTACATTTATTTTTTTACTGCAAGCACAGTTTGATTGCCAACAGCATTTTGTTGAAGTGAAACTTCTATTTTAGTTCCCAATGGAAAAAAAATATCAACCCTAGAACCAAATTTTATAAAACCAGCATCTTCGCCTTGACGCACAAGCATTCCTTCTTGGGCGTAATTTACAATTCGACGAGCCAAAGCACCAGCAATTTGACGATATAAAATTTCACCAAAAACTTTATTCTCAATTACAATCGTGGTTCTTTCGTTTTCGGTACTCGCTTTTGGATGCCACGCCACTAAATATTTTCCAGGATGGTATCGACTATATTTCACTTTTCCACTTACAGGGTAACGTGTAACATGAACATTAATGGGCGACATAAAAATAGAAACCTGCAATCGTTTGTCTTTAAAATATTCATCTTCAAATACTTCTTCGATCACAACAACTTTTCCATCAACCGGTGCCGTTACTATAGCATCATTGGCGGCTATTCTTCGGTTTGGGTTTCTAAAAAATTGTAAAACCAATAGTAATAAAATCAGTGTTATAATTTGAATCGCTTTTTCCAACCATAGGATTGAAGTAATTTGATGCGATAAAAGAAAAGTTACGACTGTTATTGATGTTGCTATTAAAATAATTTTTCCGCCTTCTTTATGAAACATAATTTAAGATTTGATAAAACAAATAAACAAATGGTGCCACAAATATAATACTATCTAGTCTATCCAAAACGCCACCGTGACCTGGCATAATAATTCCACTATCTTTTACGGACGCCATTCTTTTGAATTTAGATTCGATTAAATCACCTAAAGTACTAAAAATACTAATTATAATTGAACTTATAATCCAAATAAAAGTTGAACCACCAATGTAAAATTTTGAAATTAAAATTCCTGCAAATAAAGAAAATAACATTCCGCCAAAAAATCCTTCGATGGTTTTTTTTGGAGATATTTTTTCTAAAAGTTTATGTTTTCCAATAGATTTTCCAACAATGTATGCAAAAGTGTCGTTGGTCCAAATAAGAATAAAGATACTGATAATAATTTGGGGGTTATAACCGTGCTTTCCGAACGGAATTTTTGTAATGATTATAAACGGAAAGATAACATAACCAATAACGTAAATGTACTTTGAAAGTTTATCTATTTTTTCTTTTTTTGAAATCAAGAGAAGATGCAGGCATTTCACCGATGCAAAAAGCGTTGCTAATAAGAGTAAAACATCATTGAAATGCGAAATTTTAAACTGTGTTTCCAAACAATAAATAAAAGCGCCAAAAACAAGAGGAAGTATACTATTTATTTTGACCAACTGGCAAAACTCATAAATTGCAATCAATATAAATATTCCGAAGAGAATATAAAAACTGGTAACCGAGTAAGAAGTTGCGAGTAAAAGCAGTACAACATAAACCACTCCAGATAATAATCTCTTTAATGATTCATTCATTTTATAAATCTTCTAGAAGCAGCAGGTATAAGTTTTTTGCAGTACTTCCGTATTGAAGAAAGTCTTCGTCTTTTGCTTTTTCAAAATATTTTATGGTGGTAATATTGGTTGGATAATCTTTGTCGTATTTCTTTTTTATCACACGAAGACCATCACTTTTAGTTTCTAAAATTTGACTTGTTGTTGCCAATATTATAATGTTTACTGGCAAATCATTTGGTTTGTTTTGTTTGATTTGATTGGATGAAAAAAGTACAGAGCCTTCATCGGCAATTAAGTTCTCACAACTGGCAAATAAAAATTTCGGATGTGTTGGCTTATCATAAGTTAGCTTGTTTTCATCAAGCATACTATACAATTTTGACTCATAACACAAAGCTTCACATTCAAACCAATCATTTTCTTCAAGAATATTAAGAAATTGATCTTTTACTTCACTTAAGTTTTCGCAATACAAAAACTTACCGCCATTTTTTTTGAAATTATAGGTAAACTTTTCATCAACAGGTAATAAAGAAAAGCTTGACGGAGTATTATTGAATTCACTTTGACTTTC
>NZ_JANXUG010000054.1 GCF_025352015.1 Flavobacterium sp. | reverse complement strand
ATGCTTATTTTTTTACAGATTGCAAAGGTAATCAATTAGCACCTGCATTAAAAACTGAATACAAACGTTGTATATTTTGAAAATGTAAAATCTAAATTTTAACATTTTTTTTGAAAAAAAAATTGATTTACACTAAAATAGTGTTAACTTTGATTAATTAAAATTTATTATTAAGTCTTTTGCCTATAGAAAACAATTACTTTTTAGATTAAAAAAAACTTTTTTAACCCTTACTAAAAGGTAATGTTATGGTAAAAACAGAAATTCCCGACGCGGTGTTAGTAAATAATTATATTGATGGTGACGAAAATTCGCTTTCAATTTTAATTAATAGGCATCAATCCAAAATCTACAGTTACATATATTCAAAAATTTCTGATAGAGATCTTACTGAAGATATTTTTCAGGAAACGTTTTTCAAAGTTATTCATACGTTAAAAAGCAAAAAATATTACAGCGAAGAAGGTAAATTTTTATCATGGGTGTTGCGTATTGCAAGCAACTTAATTATTGATAAATTTAGAAATGATAAAAAAGCCTATTTTCAGCGCGATACGGATGAGTTACTGATTTTTTCTAGAATCAAGGACAGTTCTATGACTATTGAAAATGAATTAATCAAAAAACAAGTTGATATGGATTTGAAAAATATCATTCAGCAGCTACCACATGATCAGAAAGAAGTGATTTTGATGAGATATTATTCTGATATGAGCTTCAAGGAAATAGCTGACATCACTGGCGTAAGCGTCAACACAACATTAGGCAGAATGCGTTATGCTATTACAAATTTAAGAAAGGTAATTGAAAAAAATCAAATTTATTTACCAACCTAAACAATAAAATTTAATTTTTTGCGTTATTAAATAAACATCATAAAACCAATCTGATTTTTATGGCAAAACTTTACTCTAGAAAAAAATTAGCAAAAAAAACAATGTTACCAAAAAAAGAAACTATACAACTAATACTTCAATATTCTTGTGCATTGAAAGTTGTAAAAGTTGGTAAACTAACCTGTCATTTTATTGCTAATTAAGTAACATCCCGATAAATTTATCGGGATTTTTTTTTATAATATTCCTCCAACACCGATTTTCTTCCTATCGTTTTGGTAATAATATCATTTTCTAAATCCCATGCTCTAGCTGCTGAATACTCTCTTCCGTACCAAATTATTTGCAGATGTAAATCATTCCATTCCTTCATCGGGAAAATAGCTTTCGCATCTTTTTCAGTTTGCATTACATTTTTTCCATTGCTCAAATTCCATCTGTACATCAATCGGTGAATGTGTGTATCTACAGGAAATGCTGGAAACCCAAATGCCTGCGACATGACTACGCTTGCGGTTTTATGTCCAACTGATGGCAACGCTTCCAAAGCTTCAAAACTTTGTGGAACTTGTCCTTTATGCTCTGCAATTAAAATTTCAGATAGTCCGTAAATGCCTTTTGATTTCATTGGGGAAAGTCCGCAAGGTCTGATAATATCTTTTATTTCACCAACCGAAAGTTTTATCATGTCATAGGGATTATCGGCTTTTGCAAACAGGAGCGGAGTAATTTTATTGACCCTCACATCTGTACATTGAGCTGATAACAAAACCGCTATAAGCAATGTATAAGGATCTTTATGATCGAGAGGAATAGGAATTTCGGGGTATAGTTCTTTTAACGTATTTATAACAAACGTTGCACGTTCTCGTTTAGTCATTTTTGTATAAATTTGGATTATAAAAATACTGTAAACTTATTAAAATTATAAACTTTCTTAACTTTAAAATTATGACAACATTAAAAAAAGGCGATAAGGCACCAAGCTTTACTGGAACCGACCAAGACGGAAATACACATTCACTAACAGATTATTCTGAAAAAAAATTAGTTGTTTTCTTTTATCCAAAAGCAAATACACCTGGTTGTACTGTTGAAGCATGTGATTTAAGAGATAATTTTGATAGATATAAAGCAAATAATTATGCTTTGCTTGGTGTAAGTGCCGATAATGCAAAATCACAAAGTAATTTTAAAAATAAATTTGACTTACCGTTTCCCTTATTGGCAGATGAAACTAAAGAGATATTAAAAGCTTTTGGAGTATGGGGGCCAAAAAAATTTATGGGACGAGAATACGACGGTATTCATAGAACTACGTTTATTATTAACGAACACGGAATTATAGAAGACGTGATTTTAGACGTTAAGACAAAAAATCATACAGCTCAAATATTGAAGTAAAAAGTTTAGATAACCTGTTATCTTGAGTGTTGTTAATCAAATTTAATTAAAAAAAAAAATATACAAAAAATTTGTACTAATGTATTATGGCTGAAGATAATTTAACATCCTCATTCATAATACTTATATTTGTTTTCCAAACAAAACTACTATGAGCAAAAAAATATTGCTTACTTCCAAAGAAATCAATATAATACTTCGTCGTTTGGCTTGTCAGTTAATCGAAAAGAACCTCGATTTTTCCAATACAGTTATAATAGGCATTCAGCCTCGTGGTATTTATCTTGCTAATCGTATTAAGGCTATATTAGAAAAAGAGTACCAAATCAATGCTGTAAAATTAGGTTTCCTTGACATAACATTTTTTCGTGATGATTTTCGTAATCGCGACAAACAATTGGAAGCAAACAAAACACAAATAAATTTTTTGGTAGACGATAAAAAAGTAGTGTTTATTGATGATGTTCTTTTTACAGGACGAAGTATTAACGCGGCTTTAACAGCCATACAATCTTTTGGAAGACCCGCTGAAATAGAACTTTTAGTACTTATTGATAGAAGATTTAGTCGTCATTTGCCCATTCAACCTGATTATCGAGGAAGACAAGTAGATGCCATTTTGAATGAAAAAGTAAAAGTATGCTGGACAGAAAAGGATGGTGAAGACGCAGTGTATTTGATTTAAAATTTAAGACAGCTTGCAACACACAACTTACAACATATAACAAAATGTCAGAACTGTCAGTCAACAATTTATTAGGTATAAAATACCTTAAAAGAGAGGATATTGATTTAATTTTTGAAACGGCAGATTATTTCAAAGAAGTCATTAATCGTCCAATTAAAAAAGTGCCATCACTGCGAGATATTACTATAGCTAATATCTTTTTTGAAAATAGTACGCGAACAAAACTTTCCTTTGAAATAGCACAAAAAAGACTTTCTGCTGATATAATTAATTTCTCTGCTACACAATCTTCAGTCAAAAAAGGAGAAACTTTGATTGATACGGTCAACAATATTCTTTCGATGAAAGTGGATATGGTTATCATGCGTCATGCCAACGCTGGCGCCGCTTATTTCTTATCGAAAAATGTAAAAGCTAGTATTATTAACGCAGGTGATGGAGCGCATGAACATCCCACTCAAGGTTTATTAGACAGTTTTTCAATACGCGAAAAACTTGGAAAAGTAGGTGGAAAAAAAGTAGTAATCGTTGGTGATATTCTGCATTCACGAGTAGCTTTATCCAATATTTATACCCTAAAAATGCTAGGTGCCGAAGTAAAACTCTGTGGTCCAAAAACATTAATTCCTAAATATATAGAAAGTCTTGGAGTATCAGTTGAAACCAATTTACGTAAAGCACTAGAGTGGTGTGATGTTGCTAATGTGCTTCGGGTTCAAAACGAACGAATGGATGTGAACTATTTTCCATCCACAAGAGAATATGTTAAACAATTTGGAATAGATAAAACCTTGCTTGAATCTCTTTCTAAAGAAATTGTCATTATGCATCCGGGACCTATAAATAGGGGAGTAGAAATAACATCAGAAGTTGCAGACTCAAATCAATCTATTATTTTAGATCAAGTTGAAAATGGTGTTGCTATCCGAATGGCTGTGATTTATCTTTTGGCTTCTAAAATTAAAAAATAAATTAATGAATATTTCATCACAGGAGGCAACGGAATGATTGGAAGCCTTATACTGAATAAATGTCTTGACAATCCGAAGGTGAAAAATGTTACGAGTATTGTTAGAAAATCAACAACTCTTACGCATTCAAAACTAAAGGAAATTGTTCATACTAATTTTTTAGATTTTTATGAAATTGAAGAAAATTTTAGGAATCAAGATGTATGTTTTTATTGTTTAGGCGTTTATACGGGTCAAGTTCCAAGAGATGAATTTGCCAAAATAACGATAGATTTTACAAGAGCATTTGCCGAAATACTTCGTAAGAATAGCGATGCGCTAACTTTTTGTTTCTTAAGCGGACAAGGAGCGGATAGAGTAGAAAAAAGTAAAATAATGTTTGCCAAAGACAACGGTGTTGCTGAAAATATATTGTTTAAACTAAATTTTAGTAAAACGCATGTTTTTCGACCAGGCTATATTTATCCTGTAACTTCAAGAAAAGAACCAAATTTTTCTTATGCCTTAATGCGATTTTTTTATAAACCAATTATTAGCTCGTTACTTCCCTTTATGGCAATAACTTCAGAACAATTGGCGAACGCTATGGTAAAAGTAGGTTTAACAAGAGGTAATCAGGAAGTATATGAAAACAATTCAATCAGGAAAATATAATCATAAAAAATCTCGACTATTTAGGGACTTTTTTTAACTATTCTGTTTTAATACTTCTAATCTGTTTTAACTTTTCTTTCCAAGTCATTAGTTCTTCTTTTTGTTTCTCGATATTGTCCAACACTTCTTTTACCATTGGATTATCTGCTTTTGCTCTACCAAAAAACTGAATATTATTTTCTAATTGAAAAAGATTGCTTTGTACTTCATCTATTTTACGCATTATAAAGACTTTTTCGTTATCTAATTTCCGCGTGTTTTCTGCACCCGAAAGATTATCTAACCTGTTAGCATAACGAGCCATCTCGTTATCTTTTTTACTAGAACTTAATTTTTCAAATAAAGCATCGAGTATTTTATTAAATTTTCCTTCAATATGTCGTCGGGCAAAAGGTACTTTTCCAAAACTTTTCCATGTTTCGATATGCCCTTTAATAGCGTCCAAATCGGCTTTATGTTCTCCAATAAGTTCAAATGATTTTACAGTTTCTATGTAAGCTTTTTTATTTTCAAACGCTTGAATTTCTTCAGCATTCACTTCAGATTTTTGTTCTTTTATTTTTTCAAAATAAGTATTGCAAGCTGCTCTAAAATCTGTCCAAAGTTTGTCCGAAAACTTTCTTGGCACATGACCTATTGTTTTCCATTCTTCTTGAATTTGTTTCATCAACGGAGTAGTAGTAGCAAAATCGTTACTTTCTTTTAATTCATTTGCTTTTGCAACCAATGCTTGTTTTTTTGAAAGATTATCGTTTTGATCTTTTTTAATATCTTTATAGAACGAATTTTTTAGTACATTAAAACTTCTAACGGCGTTTTTAAAAGCAGTCCAAGTTTGATCTGTAACTTCTGATGGCACTTTTCCAGCGTTAAAAAAAGCATTTCGTAAGGCTTCAACTTTTTCAATTTGGGCTAACCAAGCATTATGAGAGTTTACTTTTTCTTGAGCCAAAACTTCTATTTGCGCAATGAGCTCTTTTTTCTTTTCTAAATTTGACGTTTCTACTTCGCGAAGTTGTTCGTACAAACCTTCTCTTTTATCATGCATTTGTTTGGTCAATTCACTGAATCTATTCCAAATTTCTTCACGATTATCTCTAGAAACGGGACCAATATCTTCTTTCCAGATGCGGTGTAAATCTTGTAATTCACGGAAAGATTTATTGATATCTTCTTCTTTTACTAATTCTTCCACGCGCTCAATTATTTTGAGCTTTTGCACCAAATTATGTTTAAAATCTAAATCTCTGATTTCTCTATCTAAATGAAGAACATCATAAAAATTTTCTAGATGAAAATGATAGTTATTCCAAACGTGATTGTATTTATCTTTAGGAATTGGCCCAGCTAATTTCCATCTATCTCTAATATCATTAAATTTCTTTAGCGTAACAGGAATATTTTCTTGGCTATGTATTAAATTTTTCAGTTCCTCTACAATAGTCAATCTGTTATCTAAATTTGACTTTAAATTATTCTGTAAACTTTGAAAATGATTGTTTCTTTTATCTCTATAATATGAGTAAAGTTGATCAAACTTAATTTTTAAAGGAAAATGGTAGTGAAAATCTTCGTTGTTTTCTGGATTTTCAGCAAGGAATTCTTCTTTCTTTTCATCAATAAAATGGTAGTATTTTGACAAGAATGATTTCTTTAACTCTTCAACATGATCCTTAACAGACATTAATTTTTCAATGACAACTAATTTTTCTAATTCATCAATTAATTGTTCCATCGATAAAGTATAGTAGTCTAACATTGGAATATCATGACGGTCTTTCAAGGTGTCATCTTCTCCTTCTTCTGCGTTAACTTCTTCAATAGCTTTTACTGCTGTATGGTTCACATTTTCAGTAACAGGAATTGCATCAGTAACTTTTTTGTCGTTCAATTCTATAGTATTGTTTTCAGTTTCTGGCGTAAATTCTGGAACTACTTCTAGGGTTGTTTGCGCAGCTTGTTCGTTATTATTAACGGCAAAGTTTTTATCTTCAAATTTATGATTATCAACTGTTTCTACAACAAGGACTTCTTTTTCTGAAGCTATTTCAATTTCATGCTCTGAAAGGGATTCGGTTAAAACAGCAACTTTTTTAAACGAATTTTTTGTTTCTACTTCTGTTGTTATAGTTGGAGTTTCATCTGTTATCGTGGTGACATTTGGTACAAGTTCTTCTAAAAGTGATTCTGGTTCTTCTTGTGCATTTATTTCTACAACTTCTTCAACTGGAGTTAGTACATCTGTAATAGAATTTTCAAATTCTTCAGTAGTTACAGCAGTTGCTATTTCTTTTTGATTTTCATGAGGAACTTCTAGATTTTCAGCAAATGTAACTTCTTGAGATTCATTGGCTACATTTCCATCTGCTTCAAGCAGGTTATCATTCTTTTCTTCTAACATTTTGTAAATGTTTTAAGGGTTATACATATTGAGGGCGAAAGATACTAAAGTAGTACTAAAGTTCAAAGGAAATGGCTAGTTTCTCTACTATTTTGTGCTGAATTAAGATGGTTTTCTTTAAAAACCAAAAAACGTTGCAGAATCTCCATAGCGTTTGGTATGTATTTGTAAGTATTAAATTTAGTTTATCAAAACCTTTTTAGTAACCGAATTAGTACTTGATACTAATTTTACAAAATAAAGACCTTTCGGTAAATTGCTAACGGAATAACTATTGTTTTCAAAAGTTGGTTTTTTTATTTGTTGTAAAACTTGTCCGTTAATGGTAATAATTACAATTTCATCTAAACTAATATCGATAGAAATGGTAACATTTCCGTTAGTTGAAGGGTTTGGATAAATTGAAACCGATGAAAGATTGTAATTAGTTTGAGTGTTTAAAAAGGCTCCCCAAATTTGAAAAACATATTCAGGATGATCTATGAAGGGATTTCTGTTTCCTTGCACCGCATATATTGCATCATTTCTATCAATTTCTTTTTGACTTACTGGATCAGCAATATGCCAACTGTACAATAAATTCAAATACCATTGTTCAAAAACCTTATTATTTGAACCATCTAAAACTGTATCGCCATTGGGGTCTAATGTTTGCCAAGTGCCAATTTGGTCTTCATAGCAAGTTGCCATATAAAAATAGTTTCGGGCAAAATCACCTTTAAACTGGTCTGCTGGTTCAAAAACTTGAAGAGAATATGGATAATTTGGCGCAACACAAGAACCTATTTTCCATCCGTTACCTATAGAGTTAGTTACTGATGGGTTTACTGTGGCATACACTAGATTTCCTCTTAAATTATTATCTTTTTTATCAGATGGCATTACAATAAAGGCATCCGAATACATTTGGCTTGTGTTTGAACCTCCAAACCAACTTTTGGGAAAGGTGTGTTCTTTATTGTAACGTTGACATTCAGCAGTGCCTAATGTACCGTCATCTTGTTGACCTCCATTGGCTACCGATCCAAAAATAAAATTACAATTGGAATAAATTTCCCACACGAATCCATCGGGTCTATCGTCGGATGTTTGAAATAAATTCCATAACCCTGAACCATAACTTATGGTATTGTGCGGACTTATTTTATTAAATAATTGGGTTTTCAATATAAATCCAGTTCCAGTTGCTGAACTATAATATCCGGGTGGAATAGACATAACGGCATTAGCATTTTTTGCTATTTCTTGTGCATTAATAACTATTGCAATACTCCAAAATAATAGGGTAAAAATTCTCTTCATTTTATTTAAATTTCTTTTTTTCGTTCTAATAAAGCCATATAAAATCCATCAAAACCTGTATCTTGTGCAAGTATTTTACACTCTTTAACAAAGGTAAATGATTTTCCTGTTTCAGTATTTAAAAATTTTTTCACTTGCTCTTGATTTTCAGAAGGTAGGATAGAGCAGGTAGCGTAGACTAATTTTCCTCCTGGCTTGACTATTTTAGAGTAGTTTTCTAAAACTTCGGCTTGTATTTTTTTAATGTTATCGATGAAATCGGGTTGCAATTTCCATTTGGCATCTGGGTTTCTTTTTAAAACTCCTAAACCGCTACAGGGTGCATCAATCAATACTCTATCGGCTTTTTCATGGAGTTTTTTGATAACTTTTGTTGAATCTATAATTCTATATTCTATGTTGAAAGCACCATTTCTTTTGGCTCTTAATTTTAGTTGTTTTAATTTACTTTCATACAAATCCATAGCAATTAATTGCCCTTTGTTTTCCATTAAAGATGCCATGTGCAAGGTTTTTCCACCAGCTCCAGCACAGGTATCAACTACTCGCATTCCGGGTTGAACATCCAGAAAAGCTGCAACTAATTGAGAAGATGCATCTTGCACTTCAAAAAAGCCTTCCTTGAACGCATCCGTTAAGAAAACATTTGCTCTTTCTTTCAAAACCAAAGCATCGGGTTGGTCTTTAAGAAATTCAGTTTCTATGTTTAAATCCATTAAAATGGCATGAAGTTGTTCTTTGGTCGTCTTTAAAGTATTTACCCGAAGAATAACTTGTGCTTGTTTGTTTTGAGCGGCAATTTCTTTAGTCCAAAGATCTTCGCCAAGCTCTTTTGCACCTAGTTCATCCATCCAATCCGGAATAGATTCTCGCATTTTTCTGATTTTCGACAGTTCGTCAAAACGACCTTTAATTTTACGTTCTGGGGTTCCCTCAAGCTGACGCCAATCGGGTATTGGATAACCACGCAATACTCCCCAAACAGCAAACATTCGCCATAAATGGTCTCGGTTGAAGGGTTCTTTTACCTCAGCAATTTCCATGTAAAGTCTTTTCCAACGAACAATTTCATAAATGGTTTCGGCAACAAATTTTCTATCAGAACTTCCCCAACGTTTGTCTTTTTTCAGGGCGCGGGCTACTACCTTATCAGCATATTCTCCGTCGTTAAAGATAGCATTCAAGGAGTCAATGGTGGTGTAAACTAAATTTCGGTGTAAACGCATAATATGAAAAAATAAGCGAACAAATATATTGCTTTTTCAGTAGCAACACTTAAATAAAAATTGTTAAAACTACTATAGGCTTTATTATTACTTATATTTGAAATTGCAAATAAAAATAAAAATTACATGAAAAACATAAAACTTTTTGCTGCCTTTAGTTTGTTACTTTTAGTAAATTATTTAAGTTTAGCACAACCCTTCCAAATAGGACACACCACTATAAATTTTACAGATACTACCAGAAATAATAGAGTTATTGCTACTGAAATCTACTATCCATCAGATAGTGCGGGTGATAATGTTGCGTTGACTTCTTCAACTAATTTGGTTTTTCCCCTGCTGAGTTTTGGTCACGGATTTGTAATGACTTGGGATGTCTATCAAAATTATTGGAGTTTATTAGTTCCAAAAGGTTACATCATGGTTTTTCCAAAAACAGAAGGTTCATTATCGCCATCTCATCTAGATTTTGGAAAAGATTTGTCTTTTGCTTTGAATCAAATGACGATTTTGAATTCTAACGCTGCTTCAATTTTTTATAACAGAATAAGTTCAATGAATGCCGTAATGGGTCATAGTATGGGTGGCGGAGCATCATTTTTGGCAGCACAATTAAATCCCAATATTAAATCATTAATAAATTTTGCAGCAGCAGAAACTAATCCATCAGCTATTCAATCGGCAGCAGGTATATCTATTCCTTCTTTAATCTTTTCGGGAGCCAATGATTGTGTTGCGCCATCCAATACAAATCAAATTCCTATGTATTTAGGATTGGCAAGTACTTGTAAAACTTTAGTTACTATTATGGGTGGAAGTCATTGTCAGATGGCAAACAGTAATTTTTTCTGCGGCATTGGAGAGTCAACTTGTACGCCACAACCTGCGATAACTAGAACAGAACAACAAAATATTATTAACAATTATCTGCTGCCTTGGTTGGATTACCAACTGAAAGGGAATTGTGTTCAAGGAGCAATTTTTGATACTCAAATACTAACGGATAATGCTATTACTTATCAAAAAAATTGCAATCAATGTACTAATTTGAGTAATACTAATTTAGTAAATGAAAATAAGGTAAAACTTTCTCCAAATCCAGCAAAAGAGTATATCGGTGTTACAGGAATACTTGGAGAAAAGTATCAAATTAAAATTTATGACATTTCAGGTAAAACAATTATAACAAAAGAATTTACAACCGAAACTACTATTGAAACTTCAAATTTGGTAAAAGGGATTTATATATATCACATCGATAATCAAGTGGGTTTTACTAGTAATGGTAAGTTTATAAAGTAGCTCTATCAGTTTCAATTCTTCGCATTTGAATTTTTTCGGGTGCGTGAAGCACTAATGGGAACTGTTCAATTTTTACCGAACTACTGTCTAATCCAAATCCTTTTTCTTCAGATAAACTCCATCCTTTCATAAGGAAATAGGTATTCATAACAATTTTTTCGAAGAAACTTAAATCACTGTCATTTGAAAGAAATTTTTCAGAAAGTACAAATTTGAAATCACCAATGATATTATTTTTATTCAATGATTCATATCTGCTGGTTATATCAACTTCCCCGCGTTCTACCATCTCTTTGATAACTTGTTTGAACATTAAATTAATTTTTGTTGGCTCTCTAAACCCAAGATAAAAATCAATTCGGTAAATGTCATCTTTTATAATTTCAGATACTCTGTATTCTTTTTTGTAGGGTTCACTTAAAACATTCACGTGTATAAACCAGTATAAATCGGCACGTTTTGGTCTTTTTTGAAGAATAGAATACATTACTTTTTCTTCAATTTCATCACTTCTATGAGAGTTTGTCATATAAACGAGATGAGTAGCATATTTTGGTATTGATAAATCCACACTTAATTCAGCTAAAACTTTTTTATAATCTTCGATCTTTACAATTTTAGTGTAGTTTTTACTAATTTGTTTAGCTAAATACCAGGTTGCCATTATACCTATCAATCCAGATGCAATTAATAATGTTACAAAACCTCCGTGTAGAAATTTTACAATATTGGCATATAAAAAACTGAATTCGATTACTAGATAAATAGTTATAAGCGGTATGATTAAATATAATTTCACTCTTTTCATTATCAGATAAAAATTGAGTAAAATGGTCGTCATAATCATGCATAAAATAATAGCTAAACCATAAGCATGCTCCATATTTGAAGACTCTTTAAAATACAATACAATTCCGATACAGCCCAGTAAGAGTAACCAGTTTATCGAAGGTATGTACAACTGTCCTTTTAAATCTGATGGATATTTAATTTTAACTTTTGGCCAAAAATTTAAACGCATTGCCTCATTTATTAAAGTAAATGATCCGCTTATTAACGCTTGTGAAGCTATGACAGCAGCCAATGTTGCAATTACAATTCCAAATGGTTGAAACCAATCTGCCATCATCAAATAAAAAGGATTTCCGGCATTTCCACCAAGTTGTAGTAACGTTTTTCCTTCGTGACGGATTAAATAAGCTCCTTGTCCAAAATAATTTAATAATAGCATAGTTTTTACAAATATCCAGCTGACTCTTATATTTTTCCTTCCACAATGTCCCATGTCAGAATACAACGCTTCTGCACCAGTTGTACAAAGAAAAACTGCTCCAAGCACAAAAAAACCTTCAGGATGAATATTTAATAATTCATAGGCATAATAAGGATTGATTGCATTGAAAACAGAAAAATCTTTAAATATTTGTATGGTTCCTAATACCCCTAACATGGTAAACCAAACGAGCATCATAGGAGCAAAAAATTTACCTACTAGTTTTGAGCCAAATTGTTGTATGGTAAATAATGCTATAAGAATACCAATTACAATGGGGATAGTATTAATTTCTGGATTAAAAAGACGTAATCCTTCAACGGCTGAAGATACAGAAATGGGCGGCGTTATTACACCATCTGCAAGTAAGGCGCTTCCACCAATAATTGCCGGAACAATCAACCATTTTATTTTAGTCCTTTTAACCAACGCAAATAAAGCAAAAATCCCTCCTTCGCCGTGGTTATCTGCACTCAAGGTAATCAACACATATTTTAAAGTAGTTTGAAGTGTAAGAGTCCAAAAAATACATGATATTCCTCCTAAAACTATACCTTTTGAAATGGCATGAACACCTAGTATTGCTTTCAGTACATATAAAGGAGAAGTACCAATATCGCCATAAATAATTCCTAATGTTACAAGTAATCCTCCTGTAGTAAGTTTGCTGTGAAGCTGATGATTATGGGCATTCATAAATATAAATTAAAGGGGAACAAATGTACTGTTTTTTTAAAATAATTATTTTTTTGACTCTTTTTTTTTCTGAACAAAAAAAATCATCACCTACTGGTGATGATTTTTTCTAAAATAATAAATAACTAAAAAAGATATTTCTTAAATTCTACGGTTTCCTCTTGAACTATTTTCATTTCTTACGGAATTTACGCTACGGTTGTTTGAAAACGTTCTAACTTTAGGATTTCTTATAGACTCAAAGTTTCTAGTATTATGTTCCTGAATGCTTAAATTTCTTGGTGATTGATAAGCTTGATTTGAAAAACTTCTTGGGGTTGCATTGCTATTTCTTGGTGTTTGAGTAACAATTATATTATTTTGTTGGTTGGAATTTCTAGGATTTGAAAATGCTCTTGAATTGCTGATGTTGTGAACATAACTTCTAGACGCATTAACGCTTGTTGTATTATTTATTCTAGGCAAATTAGAATTAAAATTTCTACTTGAGTTTACTGCTACCTCATTTCTTGAAGCAACGGTATTTAAAATTCTGTGTTGATTCAAATCATAACTATTTGAATAACCACTATTTCTAAAACCAAAAGAGCGGTCTAGATAACGATTTTCATATCCATTGCATCTTCTGCCTCTGTACAAATTATAGGCAACCTGACATCTTCTATAACTTACATAGTTGTAATAATTATAATTGTTGATGCAAATTCCAATATGATTTCTGTATCTAAAAATAGGAAAGGGTGACCAAGCATAATAATAACTTGGATAATATCCCCAATTCCAAGAAGAATAATATGGATGATAATTCCCAGTCCAAAACGAATTATAAATTACTGGCGTTGTAACATATACTGGTTCATATATATAGTTCGAACCATACATATAAACATCGCCAACTACCTGAACTTGAACATTGTTATGTCTATCTCTCTGCACTTCTATTGTGGCAACGTCTTGAAATGTATCGCGACCAAGAACAGATTGAATTACAATTAAATGTGTGTTTCTTTCAATAGTTTCAATTACGCGCAAATAATCTACTTGATTATCTTCATTCAAATCTAAATTAGAAATCTGAATTTTGGGATCATTAAGCCTTCTTTCAAAATCATTTAAATCTCGGGAATCGCCAAAGATAGAAGCAACAGCTTTTAAGTCTAAATTATCGCTAATATCAGAACTGGTGGCTGTAACAGTAGTTCTGTCTTGCGCATAATTTTTTGAAATACTCAAAACTATTAGTAATAAAAATGTTAAAATTTTTGTTTTCATGATTCTAAATTTTAATGATTGATAAGTAGTAATAAATATTCAATTATTGTGCCACAGTGTTTGTTTGAGTTAATTTCAATTGTTAGTAAAAAAAAGAGAGCAATTGCTCTCTTTATCGACCTAATTTTTTATTGCGATATTGTTGCAATAGTTTTTTATTAAAATTTTCCTCTGCTCTTTTAAGTTTTAAAATCTTAATAGGTGCAATAACACCTTTTAAACTTAAAACAAATTTCTTTTTGGCTTGATACAACTCATCTTCTGAACTTTCCATTTGTGTCAACATTGTTGAAGCATCCTTGTCTGATAATTTATCTAATGCATCATCATCAAGTCTTTCTAAATAACCTTTTAGTCTTATTTTTTTAATTTCTTGCTGTTTATCTTCAAAACCATTAAAAAGCGGCCAAAATTTTGTTGCCTCATCCGGTGTTAAATCAAGCTCATTAGTAATAAATCCTATCTTTATAGCTCGAATTTGTTCTTTCTTTTTTCGAAGAAAAGAACCATCCTGAGCCAATGCATTTAAAGAAATGATAACTGAAAGTAGCGTTATTATTTTATTTATTTTCATGTAATTAGTCTATAATGTATTGTTCCAAATTGGTGTTTGATTTTAAAATATCTTCTATATCATTGTTTTTAATATTGAAATCAACTTTCATTTTTTCCACATCTTCTTTTTCTAATAATTCTACAATTTCATCTTCAGATATTGTAGATTGATTGGCAAGATAATTTTCTAATGTGGTTGAATCTACTTCTTCGATTTTGTTAGAAAACTCATTGTGTAATGCAATCGATAACAGTAAAATAAGAAATGCTGCAGCTGCAAAATACCAAGTTTTTCGCAAGCTAAAAATAGATAGCGTCTTTTTTTCTTGTTTTGGTAATTGTTCTAAAATTCTATTTGAAAATGCATTAAAATATCCTTCAGGTATTATAAATCCTGATGTAATTTTAGGTTGGTTATCTAATTTAAAATCTTTCATTCTCATTTGACAAAGGGTACAGTAAATGGTTTAATTAGTTTTAACAAAACCTTCAATTTTTTTTACAGCGTGATGATAGGATGCTTTCAAAGCACCAACCGATGTGCCCAAAATTTCTGATATCTCTTCATATTTTAGTTCTTCATAATATTTCATTTTAAAAACTAATTTTTGTTTTTCGGGTAATAAGGCAACTGCTTTTTGTAATTTGATTTG
This sequence comes from Flavobacterium sp., assembly GCF_025352015.1. GTDB lineage: Bacteria > Bacteroidota > Bacteroidia > Flavobacteriales > Flavobacteriaceae > Flavobacterium. The sequence continues at coordinate 2,717 of NZ_JANXUG010000054.1, read as the reverse complement.
GATTTCGTTACCATCAAAATAAGTGTCGGCTTGAAGATTGTCTACAATTTTACTTTGCAATGCCTCGCTTGTGGTTCCGTTTCTTTTGGCTTTATTATTAATGAATGTAATGGCTTCGTTGGTGGCAATGCGATACATCCACGAAAAAAGTTTGCTATCTCCATTAAAATCTTTTAAATATCTAAATACTTTTATGAAAGTATTTTGCAAAACATCATCGGTATCATCATGGTTGAGCACAATATTTCGGATGTGGTTGTATAAAGGTCTTTGATAATTGCGCAAGAGTTTTTGAAACGCAGCATTTTGCGTTTTTGGATTTAATAATTCCTGAATGAAATCCTTTTCTTCTTGCAAAGTAAAAATTTAGCTATTGGAATAAAGATAAATGCAAAGGTTTAATATCTTTTAAAATTAAGGGTTTTCAGTTGGAAGTGTTTTTATTTCTGAAGTCTCGGGAGTTATAACTTTTGGAGCCACAACAGATTTTACAATGTCCACTTTTGGAAAAACAGGAATATAAATTTCGGTTAACCATTTAGAAGGTTGTTTTATATCATCAATAGTTTTTACGTAAACTTCGGTATAAAAACCTGCAAAGTTTTCCTTAAAACCTTTATCAGCAATGTATATTTTTGCTTTTGCCCAAGCTTCCTTACTATGAGAATAATCGCCAGTTAAGGTGGTTTTCAAACAAGTAAAAGCGGTTATTTCGGCAGACGAAACATCACTTCCGGGCGAAATTGAAATGTTTTGTCCAACGGGAATACAAACAGATATTGTTGCAATATCATTCTCAATATCAAATTTATCATATTGTACAAAAGGTTTTCCAGCCATTGTTATTTTGTTTTTTTGAAAAAAATGAATCATGTTAGGCATCATTATTTTAATATTTCTCGAAACACTTTTGATTTGACAAGAAACGGTTTGTTTCAAACAAAAACCTGACGTTCGTTGTACAACGCCATTAACGTTTATCGAATAGGTTTTCATTTCGTACTCCAAGGTCTTATCCAAATTGCGTAAACTTTTTTCTAAAAAATCGGTCAAAATCGCACTTACACCTCCTTTAAAAAAGGTCGTTATTTTGGTCATAATATCCATTTTGCCTTTAGCGCGAATGGTTATTTTTGTTCCGTTTAGGGTGTCTTTAAATGTCCAATATATGGTGGCTGTAGTACCGTTAAAGTTAGCTTTTTGTGCTATATTGTCATTCTCTTTTACAAAAATTGTTGTAATATCACCGCTATCCGAACCGTTTTTGCAAGAAAACGCAGCACCGTGACCTATTGTTTTTGAAGCATAATTAAATTTAATTCCACCATCTTTATGCATCCATGAACCAAAGGTTTCCCAGTTTTTATAATCATTTACATAATCAAAAACAGTGGTTCGTTGTGTTTTTACTACGCTACTTTTGGAAATTTCAAAATCCCCTTTTTGTGTGGTAACATAGACCGTAATGCCTATAAAAGCTAATAATATCAGTAGGAATATATATTTTAAAATTCTCATTAGTCTATTTTTAAGTAAGACAAAGTTAAGATAAAACATTCAACTTGATGGATTGAGATTAACTATATTTGTTAGTATTATAAAACAATTTATGAAAACAAAAAGTGAGCTTCGCGGAATTTTATTCAGACATTTAGATGGTATTGTTACCGTTCCTGTGGCATACTCTTTATATAAAAAGGGGGTTTTAGATTTTATTTTACAGCAACAAAAAGTATCTCTAGAAAAACTTACAGAGCAGTTCCAAGCAAACGAAGGTTATCTAAATGTAGCACTTCGGGTTTTAGCTTCTCAAGGTTGGCTTACCCAAACTATTGATACTATCGAAAATAAAATCATTTATGCTACAACTGATAAAAGTAAAACTGCTTTTGCATTAGTTCAAATTTATAAAGATGTTTTTGATTTAATGGAATTTTCAGAACATTTTCATCCAAGAAAATTTGAAGTCGAGCCTTTTGAAATGTTAGCTAAATTGTTCGTAAAATACAAATCAAACTTCGGAATTTCGTTTTCTAATGATGCTAAAATTCGTCCCATTCAAGAACAAGTTTTATATCACATAGAAGGTCTTTTAGTCGGACCAACCATAGTTATGCTAGGAATGACCAGAATGTTTCATAAATATTTTATGGAAACTTCTTTTCGCCCAGAAGAGTTCCATAAAAAACCAGAATGTTTTAAGGAAATACTCGACTTTCTGACGCATTTAGATTGGTTTACAAAAATAAACAATCATTATCAGTTCACCGGAAGAGGTTTGTTTTATGCCAAAAGAGCCGCTGCTTATGGTGTTACGGTTTCTTACATCCCTACATTACGTAAAATGGATGACTTACTTTTTGGGAATCCAAGCCTACTCCGAAATATAGGTGAACACGAAACGGAATTGCATGTGGACAGGGCGATGAATATTTGGGGAAGTGGTGGCGCTCATGCTGAATATTTTAAAATTGTTGACGAAATTATTATCGAATTATTTAATCGTCCAATAGTTGAGCAACCAAAAGGAATTTTGGATATGGGTTGTGGCAATGGTGCATTTTTAGAACATATGTTTGATGTGATTGAACGGCAAACTAAAAGAGGTAAACTGCTCGATGAGCATCCGTTATTTTTAATTGGTGTAGATTATAATGATGCGGCACTAAAAGTAACACGAGCCAACCTTATTAAAGCTGATATTTGGGCAAAAGTTA
>NZ_JANXUG010000047.1 GCF_025352015.1 Flavobacterium sp. | reverse complement strand
AAAGTATGGAGCAACAGCGGAGCCATTATTCAAGATTTGGGAGACGGAATTTTAAATTTAGAGTTCCAAAGCAAAATGAATACCATTGGTGGCGATGTTTTAGCAGCTATCAACAAAGCCATCGATTTATCTGAAAAAGAATATCAAGGTTTGGTTATTGGGAATCAAGGTGCCAATTTCTCTGTTGGAGCCAATATTGGAATGATTTTCATGATGGCAGTCGAACAGGAATACGACGAATTGAACATGGCAATCAAAATGTTTCAAGACACTATGATGCGCGTTCGTTACTCTGGAATTCCAGTAATTGTTGCGCCACACGGAATGACTTTTGGCGGTGGATGCGAAATGAGTTTACACGCCGATAAAGTTGTAGCTGCCGCAGAAACCTACATGGGATTGGTAGAATTTGGAGTTGGTGTAATTCCTGGTGGTGGCGGTTCTAAAGAATTGACTTTACGTGCATCCGATTTATTCCATAAAAATGATGTCGAATTAAATGTGTTACAAGAATATTTCATGACCATCGCCATGGCAAAAGTATCAACATCAGCCTACGAAGCATTTGATACTGGACTTTTACAAAAAGGAAAAGATATTGTTGTTGTCAATAAAGACCGTCAAATTGCCGAAGCCAAGAAACACGCTTTATTAATGGCGGAAGCTGGTTACACGCAACCCATTCGAAGAAAAGATGTAAAAGTTTTAGGAAAACAAGCACTCGGAATGTTCCTTGTGGGAACAAACCAAATGGTTGCTGGAAAATACATATCAGAACACGATTTAAAAATCGCTAATAAACTAGCTTATGTAATGTCAGGAGGTGATTTATCAGAACCTACTTTGGTATCTGAACAATATTTATTAGATATAGAACGTGAAGCTTTCTTATCACTTTGTACGGAAAGAAAGACTTTGGAGAGAATCCAATTTATGTTGACTAAAGGAAAACCGTTGAGAAATTAGATAATAGATAATAGACGAAGAGATCATAGACCAAATAGAAAAGTCTATTATCTATCATCTCGCTGTCTATGTTCTCAAAAAATAAAAATATGAAAACAGCCTATATAGTAAAAGCATACAGAACAGCCGTTGGAAAAGCGCCAAAAGGAGTTTTCCGATTTAAACGTCCTGATGAATTAGCGGCCGAAACCATTCAATTCATGATGAATGAACTGCCCGATTTTGACAAAAAAAGAATAGACGACGTTATGGTTGGAAATGCCATGCCCGAAGCCGAACAAGGTTTGAATGTAGGTCGTTTAATTTCCTTAATGGGATTAAAAGTAACTGATGTTCCGGGTGTAACCGTGAACAGATATTGTGCTTCCGGATTGGAAACAATCGGAATGGCAACTGCTAAAATCCAAAGCGGAATGGCAGACTGCATCATTGCTGGAGGTGCAGAAAGTATGAGTTTTATTCCAATGGGCGGCTATAAACCAACTCCGGATTATGCTGTCGCAAATGAAGGAAACGAAGATTATTATTGGGGAATGGGTTTGACGGCAGAAGCGGTTGCAAAACAGTTCAATGTTTCTCGTGAAGACCAAGATGCTTTTGCCTATAATTCTCACATGAAAGCATTGAAAGCACAAGCCGAAGGGAAATTCGAAAAACAAATTGTTCCAATTACCGTAGAGCAAACATTTATTAATGAAAATGAAAAAAAAGAAACTAAATCATACCTAGTAAATAAAGATGAAGGACCAAGAGCCAATACTAGTAAAGAAGCCTTGTCCAAATTAAAGCCAGTATTTGCTGCAGACGGAACAGTAACTGCCGGGAATTCATCGCAAATGAGCGATGGTGCCGCATTTGTTTTAATCATGAGCGAAGAATTGGTAAAAGAATTGAACCTCAATCCTATTGCACGTTTGGTAAATTTTGCCTCCGCAGGTGTGGAACCAAGAATTATGGGAATAGGCCCTGTAAAAGCCATTCCGAAAGCATTAAAACAAGCCGGATTAAGCTTAAACGACATTAATTTAATTGAATTAAACGAAGCTTTTGCCTCACAATCATTAGCCGTAATAAGAGAATTAGGATTAAATCCCGATATCGTAAATGTGAATGGTGGCGCTATCGCATTGGGTCATCCATTGGGTTGCACGGGTGCAAAATTATCGGTACAATTATTTGAAGAGATGAAACGCCGTGGCGATAAATACGGAATTGTATCCATGTGCGTTGGAACGGGTCAAGGAAGTGCTGGGGTTTTTGAGTTACTGTAAAACATCCTGCAAGGCTTTAAAAACCTTATAGGTATTTTTGATACTATTTTAAACCTACAAGGTTTTGAAAACCTTGCAGGATAACACTAAAAAAAATAAAAAATGAGCGATATAACAAGAGGTGGTCAATTTCTCGTAAAAGAAACAAAATGTGAAGACGTTTTCACGCCCGAAGATTTTTCTGAAGAACAACTTATGATGCGCAATTCTGTAAAAGAATTTGTAGACAAAGAAATTTGGCCCAACAAAAACCGTTTTGAAGCAAAGGATTATTCTTTTACAGAAGAAATGATGAAAAAAGCGGGAGAAATGGGCTTTTTGAGCGTTGCCGTTCCTGAAAACTATGGAGGAATGGGAATGGGATTCGTAGATACATGTTTGGTTTGCGACTATATTTCTGGCGCAACAGGTTCATTTTCAACAGCATTTGGTGCGCATACTGGAATTGGAACTATGCCAATTACGCTGTACGGAACAGAAGAACAAAAATTAAAATACGTACCCAAATTAGCTTCTGGCGAATGGTTTGGCGCTTACTGTTTAACAGAACCAGGAGCAGGAAGTGACGCCAATTCTGGTAAAACAAAAGCAGTTTTATCCGAAGATGGAAAAACCTATTGCATCACAGGTCAAAAAATGTGGATTTCGAACGCAGGATTTTGTTCCGTATTTATTGTTTTTGCTAGAATTGGTGATGATAAAAATATTACAGGTTTTATTGTTGAAAATGATTCTTCAAACGGAATTTCGATGAACGAAGAAGAGCATAAATTAGGCATTCGAGCCTCTTCTACGCGACAAGTGTTCTTTAATGAAACCAAAGTTCCAGCTGAAAACATGCTTTCCGAAAGAGGAAACGGTTTTAAAATAGCCATGAATTCGCTGAATGTTGGACGTATCAAATTAGCAGCAGCTTGTTTAGATGCACAACGAAGAGTAACTTCTGGCGCAGTGAAATACGCTAACGAAAGAGTTCAGTTCAATACACCAATTTCGCAATTTGGAGCCATTCGTTACAAATTAGCCGAAATGGCAACCAGTTGTTATGCCGGAGAAAGTGCCACTTATAGAGCTGCAAAATCTATTGAAGACCGAATTAATGCTCGCGTGGCCGAAGGAAATTCACACCAAGAAGCCGAGTTAAAAGGCGTTGAAGAATTTGCTATCGAATGTTCCATACTGAAAGTTGCCGTTTCTGAAGACGTTCAAAATTGTGCGGACGAAGGCATTCAAATTTTTGGTGGCATGGGATTTTCTGAAGATACTCCAATGGAATCTGCGTGGCGCGATGCTCGTATTTCGAGAATTTATGAAGGCACCAACGAAATTAACCGCATGTTATCTGTGGGAATGTTAATTAAAAAAGCTATGAAAGGACATGTAGATTTGCTCGGACCGGCATCCAAAGTACAAGAAGAATTAATGGGAATTCCATCATTTGAAACTCCAGATTATGCTGAATTATTTGCAGAAGAAAAAGAATTAATTGGCAAATTGAAAAAAGCGTTCCTGATGGTGGCTGGTGGTGCCGTACAAAAATATGGTCCCGATTTAGATGGTCATCAACAATTGTTGATGGCAGCTGCCGATATGTTAATTGAAATTTACATGGCGGAAAGCACCATTCTGCGCACCGAAAAAACAGCCAAAATAGACGGTGAGGACAAAGTAAAAGAAGAAATTGCCATGGCAAAATTATACTTGTACAAAGCCGTTGACATTATTAATTTGAAAGGAAAAGAAAGCATCATTTCTTTTGCCGAAGGCGATGAACAACGCATGATGCTTATGGGATTGCGTCGGTTTACAAAATACACCAACATGCCAAATATAGTGGGATTAAGAGAAGTAATCACCAGTAAATTAGTAGCGGAAAATAAGTATTGTTTTTAGCTTTTAAATGAAAAAGTTACTTTCAAAAGGGTATTATTTTTAACAGAAAATTTTTGTAGTAGACACTTTTTACTAAAAACAAAAAACTCCAAATTACTTTGGAGTTTTTTGTTTTGTATTCAAATTAAACTAGTTACTTTATAAATTCAACTTTCTGTGCTTCTTCCTCGTTGATGCTATCAAAAAAACCTTGCTCGTTCATCCAGTCATCACTAAATACTTTACTCATGTAACGAGAACCATGATCAGGAAAAATTGCAATTACATTACTATCAGCGGTAAATTCTCCTTCTTCGGCATATTGTTTAATAGCTTGCATAACTGCACCAGAAGTGTAGCCTACAAACAATCCTTCTTTTTTTACAATTTCACGAGTGGTGTGAGCACTTTCCTCGTCTGTTACTTTCATAAAATGATCTATCAAATCAAAATCGGTAGCAGATGGAATTAAGTTTTTACCCAAACCTTCTATTCTATAAGGATAAATTTCATCGGCATCAAACTCTTTGGTTTCATGGTATTTTTTTAATACCGAACCAAAAGCATCTACACCTAAAATTCTAATATTTGGATTTTTTTCTTTTAAATATTTAGCTGCGCCCGAAATGGTTCCTCCTGTACCACTACAGGCAATCAAATGAGTTATTTTTCCATGGGTTTGTTCCCAAATTTCTGGGCCCGTTGATTTATAGTGTGCATCAATATTTAATTGATTGAAATACTGATTGATATAAATCGAACCTTTTGTTTCTTCGTGTAAACGCTTGGCGACATTGTAATAAGAACGCTCATCATCGGCAGAAACGTGTGCCGGACAAACATAAACTTTAGCGCCTAAACTACGCAACATGTCGATTTTATCAATCGAAGATTTTGAACTTACTGCCAAGATACAATTGTAACCTTTGATGATGCTTACCATCGCTAAACTAAAACCGGTGTTTCCTGATGTAGTTTCAATAATGGTATCTCCCGGAGATAAAATCCCCTGCTTTTCTGCCTCTTCTATAATGTAAACAGCAATTCTGTCTTTGGTGGAGTGACCTGGGTTGAAGGCTTCAACTTTGGCATAAAAATTTCCTGTTAAAGATTCTGTGATTTTGTTAAGTCTAATTAATGGCGTATTCCCAATTAGTCCTAAAACATTATCGTGAGCTTTTATATCTTCTTTCATAAAATAATTTAGTCAGGCAACATTTAGAATCCTTTATAACGTACTTCTAAACCCTGCAAATTTAATAAAATATTTTAAACTATTTTTTTATTCCTTCTAAATCTAATAAAAAACTGTACTCTTTGGCGATTTCTTTAAGCGCTTCAAACCTTCCCGAAGCACCTCCATGTCCTACCTCCATGTTGGTATCCAAATATAACTGATTAGTATTGGTTTTTAAAACACGAAGTTTTGCCACCCACTTCGCTGGTTCCCAATACTGTACCTGCGAATCATGCAAACCTGTCGAAATATACAAGTTTGGATAAGCCTGCGCAACTACATTATCGTATGGCGAATAGCACAGCATATAATTATAATATTTTTTAACATTTGGGTTTCCCCATTCATCATATTCGCCAGTTGTTAACGGAATTGTTTCGTCTAACATAGTCGTAACAACATCTACAAACGGTACTTGCACGACAACACCGTTATACAAATTTGGTGCCATATTGATAATTGCCCCCATCAAAAGTCCGCCTGCCGAACCACCCTCGGCATATAAATGCTCCATCGAGGTATACTTTTCATCCATCAAAAATTGAGAACAATCTATAAAATCGGTAAACGTATTTTTCTTTTTCAGCAATTTGCCATCATCATACCATACTCTGCCCAAATCTTCGCCACCTCTTATGTGTGCAATTGCATAAATAAATCCTCGGTCTAATAACGACAATCTAACCGAAGAAAAATGACAATCCATCGTAACACCATACGATCCATAAGCATACAGCAATAAAGGATTCTTCCCGTTTTTTTTAATGCCTTTTCGGTAAATTAACGATAATGGCACTTTGGTTCCGTCTTTTGCGGTTGCCCAAATGCGTTCTTCCTTATAATTGTTTTTATCGAATTTTCCACCCAATACTTCTTGTTCTTTTAATATGGTTTTAGTTTTGGTTCTCATATTAAAATCAATTACAGAACCCGGAGTTGCCAGCGATTGAAAACCATAACGCAAAATTTCAGTATCAAAATCTATATTGGTCGAGGTATATGCCATATAAGTTTCGCTATCAAACGGTAGGTAATACTCATCTTTGCCACTCCAAGGCATTATGCGAATCCTATTCAAGCCATTATACCGCTCTGAAACCACCAAATAATCCTTGAAAATATCTATATCTTCAAGCAAAACATCCTCACGATGTGCAATAACAGCTGCCCAATTTTCTTTTGTGGTTTTACTTTCAGGGGTTTTCATCAATTTAAAATTAGTCGCCTTGTCCTTATTCGTTACAATATAAAAATGATCACCATAATGCGATATCGAATATTCTAAACCACGAGTTCTTTTTTGAAATACTTTGAATTTTGCATCTGGGGTTGCCGATAAAATCGTTTGATATTCGGTGGTCAATGTACTACTCGAGCTAATAATCAAATATTTTTTCGACTTTGATTTGTAAACCGAAACATCAAAAGTTTCATCTTTTTCAAAATAAACCATAAGGTCATTATCAGCTTTTGTGCCTATTTTGTGCTTAAAAATTTTATCGGCACGAAGTGTTTGTTCATCCTTCCGAGAATAAAAAAGTGTTGCATTATCACTTGCCCAAGTCGCGCTTCCAGAAGTGTTTTCTAGCTTTACATCCAGCACTTTGCCGGTAACTAAATTTTTGATGCAAATAGTATACTGCCTTCTAGAAACCGTATCAACGCCATAACTCGCCCAAATATTATCTTCGCTAATACTCATTCCGGTCAAATTAAAATAAGCATGTCCTTGTGCCATTTCGTTGCAATCAAACAAGATTTCTTCTTTGGCTTCTAAATTTTCTTTTTTACGCGAATGAATCGGATAATCCTTCCCTTTTTCAAAACGTGTGATATAATAATAACCATTATAAAAATAAGGAACCGACTCGTCATCTTCCTTGATTCTGGCTTTCATCTCTTCAAACAAATCCTTTTGAAATTCCTTCGTATGTGCCGTAGATTGCTGGTAATATTCATTTTCCTGATTGAGATAATCAATCACTTCGGGATTTTCTCTTTGGTTTAACCAATAATAATTATCAACACGACTGTGCCCGTGTTTTGACAGCGTGTGAGGAACTATTTTGGCAATAGGTGATTTAAGCATTTACAGTATTTTTAATCATACAAAAATAAGCTGTAAGACACCATAAATGCATGATGGTTTAGTAAGTTATGCACTTAAAAGTTAACATTAGCTAGCAAAATTGATAAAACCAAATGAAAAATTGATGAAAGTCCTTACCCTAAACGTCTGACAGTATAACCTACCCGTCTGATGCTCTACCTAAACCTTCTGATCCTTTACATACTCCTTACTCTAACTAATCTTTTTTGTCACTCTGAGCGCAGTAGAGAAGCCTACATAACTTCAAATGCATTCACTTTGACCAAATGTTGTTAATAGTAGAGTTTCAAAACTCAAATACAATAAATTAAAAACTCATTTTATCCAAAACTTCCAAAACATACTCATGCATGACCTGGCAGTAATCAAGATGAGTAACAATTCTTATTTTCCCTTTGGCCAATAAACTTACAGAGATTCCCTTTTGCTTAAGTTTAGCGATAACTTCCTGATCCAATATATGCGCTTGAGCAGAAAATACAACAATATTGGTCTCCACAGGTTCAACAACCGAAACCCAAGAACATTTCGCTAACTGAACTCCCAATTCCTTTGCTCTGCGATGATCATCTTCTAGCCTTTTGATATTGTTTTGCAAGGCATAAATTCCGGCTGCCGCCAAATAACCTGATTGCCTTAAGTTGCCACCAAATATTTTTCGGATTCGCAAAGCCCTGTGCATAGTTTCTCCATCAGCCAGTAAAACAGAACCTATTGGACATCCCAATCCTTTAGAAAAACAAACCGAAATCGTGTCAAATAATTTTCCAAATTCTTTCGGTTGCTGCTTTTTAGCAACCATCGCATTCCACAACCGAGCACCATCTAGATGGTATTTCAATTGATAATCAACACAAACCTGTTTAATTTTTTGCAATTCCTCAATCTCATAACAAGCGCCACCACCTTTGTTGGTAGTGTTTTCAATCCCCACCATTTTAGATAATGGCGTGTGGTAAAACTCAGGATCATTAATGCCTGCTGCTACTTGTTCAGCGGTAATCATGCCTCGTTTACCATCCAATAAATTAAAGTTAACACCACTATTTGACGAAGCTCCACCCGATTCATACAAATGAATATGCGACCATTTATCACAAATAATCTGATTCCCCGGATTGGTATTTAATTTTATCGCCGTCTGGTTTGCCATGGTTCCAGTAGGAAAAAACAAGGCAGCTTCCATCCCGAATAAATCGGCAACACTACGTTCAAACTCATTTACAGTGGGATCCTGCTTAAAGACATCATCTCCCACTTTAGCAGCAAACATCACCTCAAGCATTTCGGGAGATGGTTTAGTTACCGTATCACTAATTAAATTTATTTCCATATTCTATTTCTATAGTTTACTTTCGCAGTATATTTTATTTGAAGCTAATCCCGCTATCCGTTTCAATCTTTTTATCGCTTTATCACATCGAGCGCACTCGAGATGCCTCTTTCAAAAAGCAATAAAAAGGATTTCCACTACTATCGGGGCTAGGATTCAATCACAAAACTACATTATTTATGACAACTACCGAACAAATAAAAGGTATTGTAGAGCGCCTTGGTGCGTTGAGGAGGTATCTTTGACATTGATGCCAAGCTTGTAGAGATTACCAACGAAGAGGAAATCACCTTTTCACCCACATTTTGGAATAAGCCGGCAGCAGCCGAAATCATTGTTCAAAACTTACGCTCCAAGAAAAAATGGGTCGAAGATTTTGAAAAAGGCAACGCCATGGCGGAAGAACTTCAAATTATTTACGAAATTTTCAAAGATGGCGACGCTACCGAGGAAGAACTCGACGTGCATTTTGAACTGACCAATACGCATATCGAAAATCTGGAATTCAGAAACATGCTTTCTGATGAAGGCGATAAGTTGAGTGCCGTGGTGCAGATAACAGCTGGTGCCGGCGGAACTGAAAGTTGCGACTGGGCATCAATGTTAATGAGAATGTACATGATGTGGGGCGAAAAGGAAGGCTATAAAATCAAGGAACTTAACTTTCAGGAAGGCGAGGTTGCTGGAATAAAAACGGTGACTTTAGAGTTTGAAGGCGAGTATTCCTTTGGCTACTTAAAAGGAGAAAATGGGGTGCATCGACTAGTGCGCATTTCCCCTTTTGACAGCAATGCCAAGCGTCATACCTCTTTTGCTTCGGTTTATGTGTATCCGTTGGTGGATGATAGTATCGAAATCGACATCAATCCCGCCGATATTGAAATTACGACGTCACGTTCGAGCGGTGCAGGTGGACAAAATGTCAACAAAGTAGAAACCAAGGTTCAATTGGTTCACAAACCAACTGGAATTCAGATTCAGTGTTCAGAAACGCGTTCGCAGCAAGACAACCGACAACGAGCTATGCAAATGTTACGTTCGCAGTTGTACGAAATTGAATTAAAAAAACAGCAGGCACAACGTAAAGACATCGAAGCCGGAAAGATGAAAATCGAATGGGGTTCACAGATTCGTAACTATGTGATGCAACCATATAAATTGGTTAAAGATATCCGTACTGGCTTTGAAACTAGCGATGTTGACGGTGTAATGAACGGCAATATTGATAAGTTTCTAAAAGCCTATCTGATGATGATGGGACAAAAGGAAGGGTAATCAGCCGGCAGGCATGTTGATGGTTGATGGTTGCTTGAAAACTATTTATTTTAACCTCTTTTTAGGAAATTAAAAATCAAATTCCTTTATTTGAATTCAAATCAAAAACTTATGACATCTTTCTCTATTCAAGAAATTAACGATGTTTTGCATGGCGAAATTGTTGGCAACACTTCCCACAAAATTACAGCACCAGAACAACTAGAAGCAGCATCAGAAACTGAAATTTCCTTTATTGGAAACAAAAAATACGAGAAGTTTTGGGAAAATTCCAAAGCTTGCGTTGCAGTAGTTAATCATGATATTTCGATTGAACCGGGAGAAAATCGTGCTTTTATTAAAGTAAAAAATGCCGATTTGGCAATGTCTCAAGTGTTAGAACTCTTTGTTCCTGCGCCACCCGTTTTTTCAGTTGACGTTCATCCATCTGCGGTAATTGATGATTCGGTTTCTATTGGAAACGGAGTTCGAATTGGTGCTGGCAGTTATATTGGACCTAATGTTCAACTTGGAGAAAATGTAACTATTTATCCAAATGTTACTATTCTTGATCAATGTACGATTGGGAAAAACACCACTATTTGGTCTGGAACGGTAATCCGTGAACGTTGTCATGTTGGAGCGTATTGCATTCTACATCCCAATTGTACGATAGGTGCTGACGGATTTGGGTTTAGACCTTGCCCAGAAAAAGGATTAGTAAAAATTCCACAAATCGGAAATGTAATCATTAGCAACAATGTTGAAATTGGCGCGAACTCCTGCGTTGATAGAGGAAAATTCAGTTCGACTGTACTTGGTGATGGCTGCAAGATTGATAATTTAGTTCAAATTGGGCACAACTCAAAGCTTGGAAAATTTTGTATTATGGCGGGAAATTCTGGTTTGGCTGGTTCTGTTACTTTAGGAAATGGCGTAATTATTGGTGGAAGTGCTTCTATAAAAGACCACACCACCATTGGAGATGGTGCTATTGTTGGAGCAGGTTCTGGAGTAGCTGGAGATGTTGAAGCAGGAAAAACAGTCCTAGGTTATCCTGCAATTGATGCACGAGATGCCTTAAAGCAATGGGCAATTTTAAAAAGATTGGTTAGAGACTCTAAATAATTACGATTTAAAAATTACGATTTAAGGGTTAATTTAATTTATCGAAACGTTTTAAAACAATTCGTAATTTATAATTAGTAATTCGTAATTAAACTTTATATTTGCAATGAGGATTCCGAAAGGGAGTTACACCTCACCACACTAGTCGATCGCTCCAGATCGACTTTTGTATTTTATAGAAAAAGGTACAACTATGAAGTCATACCTTTTTCCAAAAACAAACAAAATGATTTTTTTACATACTGCTTAAAACCTCTGTTTTTGATGTTTCTTTTTGAGTATTATTTTCTTTTCTGTTGACGATAATATCTTTGTTCATTTCATTCTCGCCAAGAACAAGTTGAATACCGGTTCGTTTGTATTCGTCAATTTCTTTACTTTTTATAATAATTCGATAAGGACCACCTACATCCAAATTATCTAAACTAAATCTTCCTTTTTTATCAGTAGTGGTTTCAAAACTAGCGTTGGTGGGCAAGTGTATAATCAAAATTGAAGCATTTACAATAGGTAATTCTCCGTCAGTTACTTTTCCATTCAATGTTGAAGAAGTTATTTGAGCCGTGGCTACCGTTACAAAAAACAGAAAAAATAATACTTTTAGTTGTTTAAAATTTTTCATTTATAGGATTTTAAAATGAATATCTAATTCCAAATTGTGCCTGAAATCTTGAAGCAAACTGATCTACAACATAAGGCGCAGAAGTGGGTTTACTGAAAGTATAGGTTGGATCTGCAGTTGCTACTCCTCCTAAATTTCCTGATTTGGTCAAACCAATACTTGCGGTAGAGTTAAAAGTATTAGGTACAAAATAACTTCTTCCCCAATCTTTATTAATCATATTACCAACGTTTATAATGCTTATAGAAAACTGTAGTGTGTGTACAAAATCTTTTTTGTCTTTTATTCTAAATTCATCCATAATTCTCATATCTGTTTGAATATTCCACGGAGTGAAATCACCATTTCGTTCAGTGAATTTTCCTCTTCTACTGCTTAAATAGTCATTGTTATTGATGAAACTTTCATAATCTGCTACCTGTTGACCAGCAGTAGCAGAAGGTACTCCCGCGGCATTAACACCAATATATTGGGCTGCTTGAGCAGCATCTTTGAAGATATAAGCCAAACCAGCTGCTTGACCTGCACCTGCAAGAGAAGAATTTACAAATCCCCATGTGAAAGGGTTACCAGATTGGGCATTGAAAAACAAATTAGCCGACACTGTATTATTTTTTGTGATGTTAACAGCATACCCAAGATTAGCCACAATTCTGTGTTTGATATTAAAATTAGAAGTTGCCAACTGTGGATTATTTGGTGTTAAAGATTGGTTTAACTGGTAGTTACTTTCCATTGAGTTTCTAATACCGTTGCTGATATCCTTGGCTTCCCCATAAGTGTAAGCTGCCATAAAATTAAAACCAAAATCATACGTTTTAGAAATCATTTCCGTAAGACTATATCGATATCCTTGATTGGTATTCGATAACATATAAGCATTTGAAAAAGCTGGATTTATGTTAGCGGAATAAATAGGCATTTCTTTGTTCACATCATAAGAGAAATAAGTGGGATTATCTTTCTTATTAACTTGTTGAAACTTTAAATCATTGATAACTTTGGTATAAATTCCTTCAAACGTAATTTTATATCCTTTTATAGTGTAATCAACAGCCAAAGAGTTTCTCCAGATTTGTGGCATTTTAAATTTATTATCAATTAAATCTGCCTGAATTTTTGGTGTAGCATCGTGATAGCCATTTAATCCTCCAGCAGCTAATGGGTCGCCATTGGCAGCCACTTGAGCTGGTGTCAAATTGTTTTTATCAAAACTTGCATAGCCAACACCGTCATTATAATAAGCGTAACCTAACCAAGCAAAAGGAATTCTACCTGTAAATACTCCAGATCCGCCTCTTAATACTATTGATTTATCTTCTTTTACATTGTAAGTAAATCCTAATCTTGGTGACAATAAAGCTGAAGTGAAGAAGTTATTTTTAATTTGGCTTAACTGCGTGTACTCATAAGTTGTACCATAATTAGTATCAACCGGAGAGTTTTGAACCTGCGAACTTAAGTTGGGTTTATTAGGCAAATCCGTGTAATCAACTCGTAATCCAAAGGCAAGTTTTAATTTATTCCCAATTTTTACTTCATCCTGTAAATACAAACTGTACATATTTACATTAAATTTTGCATAAGGATTATTGAAAATATCATCTCTAGTTGCACCATTAAACGGATAGGTTCCTCTTACTCTTGAGGGTAACGAAGCATAAAAATCGGATAATGATTTATAGGAAACTCTTCCATTTAATGAGTTCACAAAACCGTAGTTAATATCGTAAAATTCGTTGTGTGTTCCAAACAACAAAGTATGATTTCCTACTTTGTAAGTTAGATTATCTGTAATTTCGGTAGTGTTTTGCTTCATGTTAAAAACAGTAGCTTCCCTGTCATTACCTAGCAAAATAGTTCCACCATTGTACCCTATTTCTACCTGTGGAAATAAGAAATTACCAGAGGTTGGATCACGATAATCTTTTATGGATGAATAACCCGCTATAAAAGAGTTGGACCATCTATTATTAAAATGACTTTTAAATTCTAAAACAGTGCTGATAGCCGTATTTTTTTGAACGAAATTCATACTCGCAAATCGAAAGTTTTTGTTGTCTCTCTCCAAGTTTGAAGCTTCACCAAAAACGGTATTATTTCGTATCGATAAAGAGTGCTTGTTATTGATTTTCCAGTCTATTTTATTGAAAAATTTTCTACTTATCGAGTAGTTATCAAAAGAATTAGAGGAGCCAATGTCAAAATTATATTTAGTTTTAACATAATTTGTAATTGCTTGCGCTACTGTATTATCTACCAAAGCAATCACATTTCCATTTGCATCGGTGTCGCCAGCATTATAAAACAATGGATCTACTCTTTTAGTATATTCAGCATTGGTAAAGAAAAACAATTTGTCTTTCACAATGGGTAATCCTACTCTAAAACCTACCTGATAATCTTCGAATGAACTAGGCATTTTAGATCCATCACCGGCATTGTTTTTCCCTGTAATATCCGCATTTCTTCCATAACTATATGCAGAACCTGACACTTTATTGGTACCACTTCTAGTTACAGCATTTACACTTCCTCCGAGAAAGTTACCAAGTTTTACATCATAAGGAGCAATATAAACTTGCACATCCTGAATAGCATCTAAACTTATAGAATTTGTTCTAGTACTGCTTCCTGGCATTCCCGAAGTTCCTGATTGACCTCCCAGAGAAGGGCTAAACCCAATAGCATCATTATTTATCGAGCCATCGATTGTAACATTATTATATCTAAAATTTGTACCAGCGAATGAATTGTTGGCACTTTGTGGAACCAGTTTCGTTACATCTTGTATTCCTCTGTTAATGTTAGGAAGACCATTAATAATAGATTGTGTTATGTTAGTACCTCCATTTTTTGAAGAACCTTTTTTACTAGTAACGGTAACCTCTTGCAAAGCATTTAAACTTTTTTCGATTTCAATAGCATGCAAATCATTATCCCCTAGTGATAACTGAAGTTGTGAATTGCTATACTCTTGATTGCCTAGACTTTTAACAATAATTTTATACGGCCCGCCAACGTTGAGATTGTCTAAACTAAACCGTCCTAACTTATTGGTTGAAGTTTCATAAGTAGCATTCGTAGGTAAATGAATTAAGGTAATGTTAGCCTCTATAACGGGAGCGTTTTGACTAACAACACTACCTGACAAAGAGGAAGTTGTAATTTGCGCTTTTACGAAGGTTATAAACAACAAAAAAACAATAACTGGTAAGGATTTAATTCTTAACATAAAATTTTGGTTTAATTTTGATGCAAAGAAACAATCATTAAATTAAGTTGTTGTTATCGGATGATTAACATTATATTCTTTTTTTATTAAGTTAATGTTAAGAATAATTTTTCAAATACATTTTTACAAAACTTCTTTCAAAAAAACAAGCATGGCATTCCAAGAATGTTTTTCAGCTTTTTCGTTATAAGCTGCTCCTTTTGAATTGTCGTTGCCTGCATTTTTATCTGTGAAAGAATGCACAGCATTGGCATAATATACCATTTGCCAATCGGCTTTTGCAGTACGCATTTCGTTTTGAAATTTTTCTATTTCTTCTCTCGATTCATAAGGGTCATCTGCTCCATGTAATACCAAAACTTTTGGATTAATATTTTCTATTGTTCTCGTTTCATCATGACTTAAACCCCCATGAAAAGACACGATTCCTTTTACTTTCATATTGGTTCTCGCGGATTCGATTGCACCCGTTCCCCCAAAACAATATCCTATCACCACGATATCATTTGGATTGGCGCCCTGTTTAACCAATTGGTCTAATGCCAACTGAATTCTAGTTTGATATTCTTTAATATTTTTCTTAAAATAACCTGCTTTTTGACCTGCTTCTGAATAATCTTTTGGTCTTTTGTCTATTCCGTAAATATCGGCAACAAAAGTAGTGTATCCCAATTTAGCCAATCTATTTGCTGAATCTTTAGCATGATCATCAATTCCCATCCATGCAGGAAGAATAAGTATTCCTGGATTATTTTTTGCAGCTTTCGCAGGTTTAACGCTAATACCGTTTAGCATTTGACCACCATCTTTGTATTCTACAGATTTAGTTTGCGAAAAAACAGTAAAACTACTGTGTAAAATAACAGCGATTATTAGAAATTTTGTCTTCATAAAATTATAATTTTAATGCCAAATTTAAGAAAAGTGAAATAAAACGATTGTTAATAATATTATAAAATAAAAAACCGATAGCATTATAGCTATCGGTTCCTAAATTCAATTATTATTTTTTCTTTTTAGATTTAGATTTCTTTTTAGCCTTTTTCTCTTTATCTTTCTTCTTTGCTTTTTTCTTTTTTTCTTTGTCTTTGGCTTTTTGGTTCTCTTTTTTTGCCTTTTCTTTTTTCTTGGCTTTATCTTTTTTTTCTTTTTCTTT
>NZ_JANXUG010000044.1 GCF_025352015.1 Flavobacterium sp. | reverse complement strand
GATTTATCTGAAAGGAAATTTTTAACTCAATAATTTGTTTATATTTGTAAAGGCTTGGTGCTAAATCGTCCGCAACATCGCAAAGCGCGCGAGACGTTATGAGTAAGCGTTCGAAAAATCGTATAAAAGAGACATTTTCATTTAAATTCAACTAAATCTTTCCGAAGTAATTAACAGGAAATTGTTAGAAAGTTATTGGACAACTTTAAGATTTTGGAGAAATGACATCACAAAAGATTTGCTAAATTGCGTACTTAATGTTGAAATGTAATTTTAAGAATCATATAATGAATTTAAAAGAAAAAATATCGCTTGAAGAAGTAAAAGGAAAGCAATTCAGAAATAGAATTGTAGAACCTGAATGTAATAAAGAAGCGGTGTTAACTCATTATTTGCACAATAGCAAAAATGGTGTTTCTCAATTTTACAAAAAAGATGCTTTAGATTTCACGGTAGAAATTTTACAAAATAAATATCCCGAAGAAACGATAACAAATTTAGTTGCAGAAGAAGCTTTGCAATATGGAATTTTCGACACGTTTTCTGTTCCATTTCCACCAACAGAAAATCCTAAATTTAAATTTATAGATTTGTTTGCTGGAATTGGAGGATTTAGACTTGCGCTACAAAATTTAGGTGGAAAATGTGTCTTTACAAGCGAATGGGACAAAGAAGCAAAGAAAACTTATAAAGCCAATTTTGGAGAAACTCCATTTGGCGACATCACTAAAGAAGAAACGAAAGCTTACATTCCTGATGGTTTTGATTTGCTTTGTGCGGGTTTTCCTTGCCAAGCATTTTCTATTGCTGGCAAACGTGGAGGCTTTGAAGATACACGAGGAACTCTGTTTTTTGATGTTGCTGAAATCATCAAACGAAAAAAACCAAAAGCGATTTTTTTAGAAAATGTGAAAGGCTTAAGAAATCATAATGGTGGAAAAACATTAGCTACAATCTTAAATGTTTTAAGAAACGATTTAGGTTATTTTGTGCCAGAACCTCAAATAATTAATGCTAAAGAGTTTGGTGTTCCTCAAAATCGTGAGCGAATTTACATTGTAGGTTTTAGACAAGATTTAGGAATTGAGACATTTGAATATCCTAAACCATTAGAAAAGAAAGTTTCATTTTCCCAAGTTAAAGAGAAAGTTGTTCCGCCTACAAAATACTTTTTATCTACTCAATATGTTCAAACATTGCTTAACCACAAAGCAAGACACGAAAGCAAAGGAAATGGATTTGGGTTTGCAATTATTCCTGATGACGGAATAAGTAATGCTATTGTTGTTGGAGGAATGGGACGAGAAAGAAATTTAGTTTTAGACCATAGAATTACTGACTTTACACCTACAACTCATATCAAAGGAGAAGTAAATCGAGAAGGTATTAGAAAAATGACTCCTCGTGAATGGGCAAGATTACAAGGGTTTCCCGATAATTATTTAATTCCAGTTGCTGATGCTTCCGCATATAAACAATTCGGCAACTCCGTTGCCGTTCCGGCAATTCAGGCAACTGCAAATAAGATTATAGAACTAATTGGTGTAAAACAAAAATGATAGCAGGAAACAAAGGCGAATGGAGTGAAATTTATGCTTTATTCAAATTGCTTGGCGACAAGCAACTATTTACTGGAGATGCAGACTTAAATAAAGTCGAAGAAATTTTCTATCCAATCATTAAAATTATCCGCAATGAAAGTGGTGGAAATTTTGAATATCAACTTGATGGAGATTTAGTAATAATTAATGGTGGTGTAGAAACTTTAAGAATTCCAGTAATAACTTTTTCACAGCAAGCTGTGAAATTATTAGCAAAAATTAAAGGCTCTACAGGTTCATTCAGTATTCCCGAAGTTGAAGCATTTATGACTTCTATAAACTGCCAATCTTTAAAAGCAAAAGCAACTTCTAAAACAGATATTCGCATTGTAATTCACGACCAAAGAATTAATCAAAATGCTGAATTAGGATTTAGTATTAAGTCGCAACTAGGTGGCGAAGCCACGCTTTTAAATGCTGGAAAAACTACAAATTTTATTTATAAAATTGAAAACTTCAATCCTACTCCAACTCAAATTAAAATTATAAACGAGATTGAAACAAGAAGTAAAATAAAAGACAGAATAGAGGAAATCAACAATTTAGGTGGTAACTTAAATTATGTCACTTTAGAAAATGATATTTTCAAAAATAATCTAGTTTTAATTGACAGCCTTTTGCCTAATATTTTATCCGAGATTTTAAAATCTTTTTTTACTTCAAACTTAAGTACAATTCAACATCTATCGGATAATGTAAATGCAGTCAATCCGTTAAAATATGATAATCAATTTGCACACACATTTTACGAATATAAAATCAAACGATTCTTAACTGATGTTGCATTAGGAATGATGCCTTCAAAAGTTTGGACTGGAATTTATGATGCAACTGGCGGTTATTTAGTAGTAAAAGAAAATGGAGAAATTCTCTGTTATCATATTTACAACAGAAACCAATTTGAAGACTATTTATTTGTAAACACAAAACTCGAAACTGCAAGTAGTACACGACATGAATTTGGAAAAGTTTATCAGCAGAATGGAGAATTTTATTTTAAATTAAATCTTCAGATTCGTTTTAAATAATAATGTTCTGATAAATAAAAACGCCTACTCATAACAGCGGTTACACGCAATTGCTGGTTTTTCGGTAAGTTGAACGTTTTATTTTCATAACTTCGTTCACGGTAGCAGAAAATACTCTGCTCCGAAAGCCGCAACTGCGTGTAGCCGCGGAACGTTATATGCAAGCTTCTCGGAAATCCTACAATTCAAGAACCTAATGCAACAGATTGGGAAATAAGTCCGAAATAACCAAATTGAGAATGGCAGAATCCAACAAGGCATTGTCATAATCGAACAAGACGTTGGCAGAATCGAACAAGGCATTGGCGCAATCGAATAAGGCATTGGCAGAATCGAACAAGACACCGGCAAAATCGAACAAGACGATGGCGCGACCGAAATAGACAATGTCCAAATCGAACAAGGAAACGTCTCAATCGAACTAGACAATGTCACAACAAAACAAAGCATGAGCGCAAGTGAAAAAGAAGATACACAACAGAAAACAAATAGAAGTGGCAAATAAAACTTACCAATAGAAGTACGAAGCCAGCATATAACAGCGGTTTTGCGATATTGCGGGTTTTGGGATTTATCTGAAAGGAAGTTTTTAACTCGATAATTTGTTTATATTTGTAAAGGCTTGGTGCTAAATCGTCCGCAACATCGCAAAGCGCGCGAGACGTTGTATGAAACCATTGAGCGACACGAAACGCTTAAATGAGAACTTAAAAAAACGTTTTTGGTAAAGAGAAAGGCTTACCACCTTTACAATTATGCGATTATTAGAGAAATCTGATTAATAATTTGTAGTTCAGTTAGTGTAAAATAGTATCTGAATATTTTATACTATCATCTATTCAGATAAAAAAACAATAATTTAAAAAATCAATTTATTATGAATTTAATTAGAAAACAAGCGAGAAAAATTGCAATAATGCTAAGTTTAAGTTTATTATTGATTAGTTGTAGTCAATATGATAGCGATTTCAAACAAACCAGCTCTAATGTTAAATCAGATCAAATGTTACAAAGAACAACTAATGAAAATGGTATTGACATATTTAAATCTATTTTCTTTGGTATAGGAAATTTGGCAAATAACGTTCAGCAGTTAAAAAGCCAAGTCGAATTAACAAACGGGCTTGGAGTTGATAAAAGAAAAGAAGTACTAGGGAAATTAGACACCTTAATAGAGGAAATAAATAATAAATATCCAACTTTTTTTGAGAATTTTAAGAAACAAATAACCAGTGGAGAACAATTACAAATTAAAATTGCAATTGAACAAGGTTCAATGATGATAAAAGAAAATATTGAAATTATTTTTCCTGAATTTACAAAAGTGTTTAAAAAAGTAAAGTCTGATATTTATACAGGTAAGTTAAAATTTAATGAGAATGATAATTTTAACGATTATGTCGACACTTTTCAAAAAGCGTATGATAAC
>NZ_JANXUG010000092.1 GCF_025352015.1 Flavobacterium sp. | reverse complement strand
CTATTTCATTATCAAACAAAAAGCCTTCTATAATTTTATATAATCGAGATTTCTCTTCTTGATTTAATTCCGATATTTGTGCTAAAATGGTATCTTTCATAAAACAAAGATAATAAATATATTCTTTAGACTAAAGCCATAAAAATTAAATATATTCTATTAAAATTCACATTTTAATTGTTTTGCAACACTTTTCTGGCTCATATTTCGCAGGTAAATTATTTTTTAAGAATCTATTCTTTACAATCTCAATCGAATTGAATTCCGTCAATATCTCTTCTGTCTTTTTTTGTTGGTCTTCCCGCTCCTGTTTTTCGATGATCTTCTTTGGACAATTTTAGTAATTCTAGATGTGCAAAAGTCTCGGGAGAGGTCTCATCTTTTCTATAAATATCAACTAATTTTGGACCAACGCGATTTTCTGGAATATCTAAAACAGTAATTACATACGTAATCTGATCTTTTCTAAAAGTAATTTTATCTGTGGAAAAAACTTCTTTTGAAGGTTTTGCGACCAAATTGTTTACGGTAATATGGTTTTTTTTACAAGCTTCGGTGACCATATTTCTAGTTTTATAATAACGAACACACCATAAATATTTATCTACTCTCATTTTTTTGCAAAATCAACGTTAAATTGTTTACAAAAATAAATCAATATTGTATCTTGCGGCATCAAAATTCAAACAAATAATGAATAATATTTCAAAAATACTATCACTTTTAACTCTTGTTTTCATAACTGTTTCTTGTTCAAGAAGCGATAGTAGTACACAACCGTTACGTGATTATACTGCACAAAATGTAACCGATATGACTACTATAGAAACCTATATGAAAACTCATTATATGGAAGTGGTTACCAATCCTGGTGCTACCGACGATCAAAATGTGGTTTTTACATTAATTCCTACTGGGGGAACCCAAACTTCTATCTGGGATCAAACAACTTATCCTATTCAAACTAGATTAGTGACCGTTAAACAAAATAATATTGATATTCCTTATAAAATCTATTATTTACAATTGAGACAAGGGTCAGGCGCTAATAGCAAATCTCCATGCAACGTTGACAGAGTTTTAACCTCTTATAGAGGAGAATATATTTATACGAGTACCGAAACAGTTGGTACCGTTACCACTAGCACAATTGTATCAAAACAATTTGAAGAATCAGTTAACCCGCAAGGTTTCTTTAATTTAACAGGAGTAATTAGAGGTTGGAGTGAAATATTTCCTAAATTTAAAACAGGTAGTTATACAGGTAATCCAGATGGTACAGTTTCTTATAACGATTTTGGTGCTGGTGTTATGTTTATTCCTTCGGGGTTGGCCTATTTTTCTAATTCAACAGGTGGAATTCCATCTTATTCTCCACTTATATTTAGTTTCAAATTATATGAAATTCAACGAACCGATCAAGATGGCGATGGTATTTATTCCTACCAAGAAGATATAGGAACTGATGCTGCAAACCCGAATACACCAGATGGTTATGTTTATACTTTGGCAACAGGTGTCTACAATGTTGATGATACTGATAGTGATGGAATCCCAGATTTTTTAGATGTAGATGATGATGGAGATTATTTTACCACTGCCAGCGAAATCAAAAATACCGCAGGTGTTGCATATCCTTTTGATTTAATACCAACATGTGGTGGTACTGGTAACGGTAAAAAAAGGTACCTTGACCCAACGTGCCATAACTAAATAAAATCAAAATTATTTTCTCTTTATTACTTTTTCCACCGCCGCTACAATAGCTTGGTGGTTGAGTTTATACTTTTCCATGAGTTGTTCGGGAGTACCACTTTCGCCAAATGAATCATGAACCGCCACAAACTCTTGTGGTTTAGGATTGTTAAGTGCTAAAACTCTGGCTACACTTTCGCCCAATCCACCAAGAAAATTATGTTCTTCTGCAGTTACGACGCAACCTGTTTTAGCGACCGATTTCAAAATAGCTTCGTCATCCAAAGGTTTGATGGTGTGAATATTAATTACCTCTGCAGAAATACCGTTAGTTTCTAGTGTTTCTGCCGCAATCAAAGCTTCCCAAACTAAATGGCCAATTGCAATAATAGTCACATCGGTTCCTTCATTGAGCAGAATGGCTTTTCCAATTACGAAGGGTTCTTCTGCTGGAGTAAAATTAGGAACAACCGGACGACCAAAACGAAGATACACTGGACCATTATGGTCTGCTAATGCTAGTGTGGCAGCTTTCGTTTGATTATAATCACAAGTGTTGATTACGGTCATGCCAGGAAGCATTTTCATCAATCCGATGTCTTCTAATATTTGATGTGTCGCTCCATCTTCTCCCAAGGTTAGTCCGGCATGTGACGCACAAATTTTCACATTTTTATCAGAGTATGCCACCGATTGCCGAATTTGGTCATAGACTCTTCCGGTAGAAAAGTTTGCAAAAGTTCCCGTAAACGGAATTTTACCTCCAATGGTTAATCCCGCAGCAATCCCAATCATATTGGCTTCTGCAATCCCAATTTGGAAAAAGCGTTCGGGATGATTTTTCTTGAAATCGTCAAACTTTAACGAGCCTATTAAGTCGGCGCACAAAGCAACTACGTTTTCGTTTTTTTTCCCTAGTTCGGTCATTCCTGCCCCAAAACCTGAACGGGTATCTTTACTTCCTGTGTTGTTGTATTTTTTCATGATTTAATTTTTGAAAACTATCTTATCTTTCTCCACTTTAAAATCGACAGCTACTGATTGTATTTTTTTAAGTTTAATTTCTAAATACTTATTTTTATTTGAACTCATTTCTATAAAATTAGGAATACTTTTTTGGGAAGTATTTACATATTCACAAAATAAATAATGATGTTGAAGTATTTCTAAAAAATTATCTAAACCATTGTAATCGATTGGTTCCAGAATCGTTTGATATTGAAAAGCAATTATTGTTTTCTTTTTGTTTAAATATTGAGTAGCTGTTAATTTAGTATGTATACTATCTATTTTATCCTCTGTTACACCAAATTTTCTACAGTCAACATTACAA
>NZ_JANXUG010000090.1 GCF_025352015.1 Flavobacterium sp. | reverse complement strand
GCTGTTTGTTAATAATTTGAAAATAAACCATATAATTGAATAGCAAATAATTCACTTCATAACCATAATGAATTTTGGGATCATAATCAATACGCATTTCGTATAAATTACTGCCGTAGCGCTGCGGTTGCATTACTCTGCTATTCCATTCTTGAACATAGGTTTGGTTTCTATTTTCCATATAACTTTCAGAATAAAAACCTCTTGGTTTTGCATTTCCAGCTAGCCAAGTATTAAAACCTGAATCCATTATAATAATTTCATATTCTAATGAATCATTGGCAATCCGAACGACGTCAGCTCTTTTTGCGGCAGCGACAGTTTTTGTTTTCGTAACAATATTTTTATCGAAATGGCAAGCTGCAAGGACTAAAAGTAAAACTAACGAAAGGAGTATTTTCTTCATAGTTTTTTTGTTTTATAAAATTACAAAAAACAAACGCTTCTCACTTTAACTTTAACACATAAAAAAACCACGCAATCGGCGTGGTTGATCTTGTTGTTCTAGGCAATTAATTTTCAAAATATATATCTAATAATCTATTTAAGAATCAGTTTTTTTACTACAAAGGTTATTCCTTAAAATAGCATATCAGTATTAAAAAATAAATTTCCTACTTGCTTGCAAAGTAGTTTTTTTACTAAAAAATTAAACTTTTTCCGATTTTAATAAGCTGATCACTTGTTCTGCCAGTTCAGTTCCTATTCTATCTTGTGCTTCAAGAGTAGCCGCACCAATATGTGGTGTTAACGAAATTTTTGGATGCATCAATATTTGAATTTCTGGTGAAGGTTCGTTTTCAAAAACATCCAATCCTGCAAACAATACTTTCCCCGAATCTAGAGCGGCAATCATAGCTACTTCATCTATAACCCCTCCGCGAGCACAATTTACAATTCCAACATTGTCCTTCATCAATAAAAATTCCTCGGCTCCAATTACATAACCATCTTGAGCTGGAACATGAAGCGTAATAAAATGGGAATGTTTTAAAACATCTTCCATAGGTTCTGTCTCAAATTCCACATTGATGAATTGTCCATTGTAGAAATCAACTTTAACTTCGGCTTTATCCACAAATTTATCGGCAGCAATCACTTTCATACCTATACCAAGTGCAATTTTTGCGACGGCTTGACCAATGCGACCAAACCCAATAATTCCTAATGTTTTTCCGCGTAATTCGATGCCGTTGGCATACGCTTTTTTCAAGCCCTCAAAATTAGAATCACCTTCTAAAGGCATATTTCTATTGGAATCTTGCAAAAAACGAACACCGCTAAACAAATGCGAAAATACCAATTCGGCCACACTTTCAGACGAAGAAGCGGGCGTATTAATAACGTGCAATCCTTTGCTACGCGCGTAATCAACATCAATATTATCCATACCAACACCGCCACGACCGATAATTTTTAAACTTGGACAATTGTCGATAATATCCTGTCGCACTTTGGTGGAGCTTCTCACAATAATAACGTCAATTTTATGTTCGTTAATATAATTAATCACTTGTTCTTGAGCAACCTTGGTGGTAATCACTTCAAAACCACCTTTTTCCAATGCTTTAATACCACTTTTAGAAATTCCGTCGTTGGCTAATACTTTCATATAAATTGTAAATTATAAATTGTGAATTTTTTTTAGTAGCTAATCCTGCTATTCGTTACAATCTTCTTTATAATTGTTGTCAAACAATTATAAAGAAGGATTTCCACTGCTATCAGGGCTAATTTATTAGGCTAATTGTGATTCCGAAAGACACACTACCTCAAGTTGTTTCATAACATCAACTAAAACTTGCACACTTTCTAAAGGCATTGCATTATACATCGACGCGCGGTAACCACCTACGGAACGGTGACCAGTAAGTCCTGAAATCCCTGCTGTTTTCCACATTTTGTCAAAAGCATCTTGGTTTTTTTCGTCTACCAATAAAAACGTGGCATTCATATTACTTCTATCTTTTTTATCAGCAGTACCAGTGAACAAAGGATTTCTATCTATTTCATTGTAAAGCAAGTTGGCTTTTGCCTCGTTGATTTTTTCAATAGCAGCAATTCCGCCCTGATTTTTCAACCATTGTAAGGTCAGCAAACATGTATAAACCGCAAAAACTGCGGGTGTGTTGTACATGCTTTCCGCTTTGATGTGTTTTTCATAATCCAAAATACTAGGAATAGTTCTGCCCGACTTTCCTAAAATTGCTTCTTTTACAACCACTAGTGTTGTTCCCGCAGCACCCATATTTTTTTGAGCACCAGCATAAATTAAATCAAATTGTGTAAAATCTAAACTTCTAGAAAATATATCTGAACTCATATCGCACACCACTGGAATAGTAGTTTTTGGAAACGATTTCATTTGTGTCCCAAAAATGGTATTGTTACTTGTACAATGAAAATAATTGGCATCTTCTGGAATCGAATAATCCGTTGGGATGTGATTGTAATTTTGTTCTTTTGAAGAAGCAACAATACTAGTTTCTCCAAAAATTTTGGCTTCTTTAATGGCATTGTTTGCCCAAGTTCCAGTGTCTAAATAAGCTGCTTTCCCGTCAACTTTCATTAAATTTTGGGGCACCATCAAAAACTCTAAACTTGCACCACCTTGAAGAAACAACGTTTGATATCCTTTTCCTGTAAGTCCCAAAAGTTCTAATGCTAAAGCCCTTGCTTCGTCCATGACGGCAACAAAATCTTTGCTTCGGTGCGAAATTTCAAGGATAGATAAATCAGAATTATTAAAATTTAGAACAGCTTGTGCTGATTTTTCAAAAACTTCTTGTGGCAAAATGCAAGGACCAGCGCTGTAATTGTGTTTTTTCATGGTGACAGATTTCTAATAAATTGAAATGCAAATTTCGGTTAGTGAACTTAATAATGTGTTTTGAAATTGGTAATAATCAGGCTATGTTATCAACGAAAACGTTGTAGTTTATAATAATTGTTATGAAGGCTATAATGACCCTAAAAACTGTAAAGTATCCACATTATCTGCATAATCCCAGAGTTTTGGTTGCTGTGTTTGCCCAAACGGAATAGAATTATGAATTAAATTATTGGAGACAATACACTGTATTTGTTCCGCTTCGTTTGTTAAACGAGTTTGTAAATCATCAAGATTTTCATAATATTCATAAAATACTGAAGAAATAGGAGAGGCATAACTGCTATCTTCTTTTAAAGTTAGGAATTCGTTATCTAATAATTTAAAATTACTCATCAGGAAAACAGCTTTGTTGTAATCGTAATTGTTAGCATATTTTTCATAATAAATGACTTCTTTAAAATCGTAAATTGCCTTGAAAAACGCATCAAAACTGTAAGCTTTAGGAACAAAAAGTTTGGAAACATTCCTGCATCCTAATCCAAAATATCTAAAAATATCTTCACCAAGATTACGTAAGTCGTTCTGGTTTTCGTTGCCGTTTAAAACGGCAATTGAGTTTCTGTTTTTACGAATAATGCTTGGCTTGTTTTTAAAGTAGAATTCAAAATAACGAGCGGTGTTATTGCTTCCGGTAGCAATGATGGCATCAAATTTTTCTAATTTTCCGTCTGTGAAATTTATAGAATTTGCTAGTTTTGGTTCTACACTAATTAAATAATCTGCTAAAAATTTTACTAAATGCTGATCATTAGATGATGTTTTTATCAGGACTTTATGTCCAGCAATAAGCACAGAAAGAAAATCATGAAAACCAACTAAAGGTATGTTACCTGCTAGAATTAATCCAATTGTTTTTTGTTTTACTGCTGACAAATCATAGCTAGAAACCCATTGTGTCAAGTTCTCGTCGGTCAAGGCCTCTGCCCATGAATGAACCGCATAGTAAACTTGCTCTTGAGTAAACCATCCATTGTGAGATTGAGAAAGTTGTAATAAGTCTTTGAATTTATTAAAATAGATATCATTGTGAAGCACATTTTTATCTAGTAACTGTTCATTCAAGGAAAATTGACTTAAAAATTTGCTCAATTCAACAAAAGGTAATTTTCTGTTAATTGAATCCATTTAGATTTGTTTATAACGTGTTTTGATTGTAATTTTGTACAAAAATAAGTTTTATTTAGTTGAAAGTAGAAAGTCACAAGCTCAAAAGATTGAAAAATCATTGAATTAAGATTTTAAAGTAGACTTTTTAAGCTTTAAGGCAATAAAGATGGCAATCATAATAACAGACGAATGTATAAACTGCGGTGCATGTGAACCTGAATGCCCTAATACGGCAATCTATGAAGGTGCAGATGATTGGAGGTATAAAGACGGAACGAAACTCAAAGGAAAGGTTATTTTACCCGACGGTACAGAAATAGATTCGGATGCTCCACAAACCCCAATTTCGGACGATATTTATTATATAGTGCCGGGAAAATGCACCGAGTGTAAAGGTTTTCATGATGAACCGCAATGTGCAGCAGTTTGTCCTGTAGGTTGTTGCATTCCCGATGATGCACATTCAGAGAGCGAGGAAACGCTCCGCAACCGACAGTCATTTTTACATAACGAATAAAAAAAGCCTAAACATGTAAATGTTTAGGCTTTTTACTAAAATAGAAATATATTAATGCTTCACAACATTATATTTCTCAAGGATAACAGCGTCTGTTTTTTCATCATAGGTTTCTAAAACTAAATTACCGTCAGCATCAAAATAGCCAACAGAGAATTTATCCTTGTTTTTAAAAATATAATTGTTAGTGGAAGTTTTTCTTAAAAGTGTCAAATTTTTACTATTTGGACTTGTCATTACATAACCTGATTTATCTGGTTGAATTTGGTACTTAAGACCATTAATGCTGTAATAAGCAGAATGATTTACTTCAACAGATTTTGTTACTCCATCAACTGTAACTTTTGTTTTGGTGGTCACATCAACAGGGCTGTCTTTAATTGGAATATTGAGCGTGTTAGGTTTTGCATCTTCCAAAGCAATTTTTTGAACTTCATTGGTTTCTTCAGATTTTACAATCTTTTTTTCGCCTTTTGAATCTTTAATCGTTGTTGTTACTGTTTTTAATTCAGATTTAATATTGGTATTTTGCGCAAACCCAATAATTGAAGTTAAAATGGTAATCATGCTTAAAATTATAGTTCTCATTATAAGTATTTGAATTGATTAGTATGACACAAATTTATTTTATAATTGCTTGTGAGTGTTACATTATTTTGTTTTATTATTACATAATGCATACATAAAAATCCTGAAATTAAATTCAGGATTTTTATGACACGGATACAAAATAACTACTAAAATTTAAAACTTAATCTAGTATAGTAGTATGCTCCGCTGAAACCCATCTGAACTGCATCATAGTAACCGCCTGCTTCGGTATTGCCAGATTCATCTTGTTTTGTAGGATAGATGTTAAAGAGGTTGTTGCTTCCAATACTTAATTTTACTTGTTTTATTATTTGAAAACCTAGTGTTAAATCGGTCACTATTTTTGGATCATACACATTATCTAATCCCGCATAATCTACAAGTACTACTTTACTAAATCTGGTAAATGCTGCTCCGGCATCAAACCATTTTCTTGCATAATTTAAATTTAAACCAAATTTGCTATTAGGTGCCGATGCTCTTAAAAAAGCAATTTCTCGTGCACCAAAGAAGGTTTCTTGATCTAAATTTCCGTTTTTAACTTTGTTTACCTGCATACTATTAACGTTTCCAACTAATGTAGCTCCAAATTTTGAACTGCCAATAGAATTTTTCCAAGCCATAACAACATCAATACCTTTTGTAACAGTGTTCACTCCGTTGACAAAAAATTGTGCTGAATCGACATTTAAGTTTAATGCAGTAGCATTAAAATAACCTGTAAGTACAATTCTGTCTTTAACATTTATTAAGTAACCATCCACAGTAGCAGAAAATTTTCCAAATTTTCCGGTTAAACCTATTCCGCCACTAGTTGATTTTTCTTCTTTTAATTTATCAATTCCAAATCCTTGTGTCACAGTACTTCCGTTGGCTGCCAATAAAACTTCGGTAGCACCACTACTTGTAAAATTTGTAAAACTAGTATTGAAATAAATTTGCGCCAATGAAGGTGCTCTAAATCCTGTGCCGAATGAACCTCTTAAACTTACATTGTCAGAAAGTTTTAATTTGTATGCCAATTTTAAATTTAATGTATTTCCGAAGTCACTATAATTTTCATATCGTAATGCAGTTCCTATCATAAATTCGTCCGAAACATCTAATTCTGCATCTGCATACAAAGCTTTGCTGGTTCTTTCTTTGTTAACTTCATTTTTTGGACTAAATCCCGGGAAACCTTGAGATCCACCTGGTCTAGGATTTCCTGAAACTGGGTCAATTGGAGCAAATTGGGTAGCGGAATTGGTAATCGGATTTCCGCTGGTGTCGTATGTAGCGTATGAACCAATTTCTCCAGCAAAAATTTCATATTTTTCTAATCTATACTCTCCACCAAAAGCAAAATTAAGACCTTTTAAAACCGATTTAAAGTTTCTGGAAAAATCTAGATTAGTAGTGTTTTGAGTTAGACTAAATCCACCCGCATTAAACTCTGTTGGCGAAGCTGCTTCTAAACTTGCATTTAATGTTCCTTTTATTCTATAGTCGAAAGCATTTTTACCATAGGCATTACTCAAGTCAATATTCCAATCACCAGCTTTTGCTTTAAAACCAAAAGCAAAGGAGTTATCGATAATCTTGGAGGTGATTCTTGGTGTGTAACCACCAGGATAAATAGATTCTACAACTCTTTCACCACTATTTCGGGTAAAAGCATATGCATCAGTATTTCTGTTATTTCTTCCTCCAAAGGCATAAAAATTAATGTTTTTGGTTATTGGTAATTGTAAATTAAACATCGCATTATAGCTTTTGATTTCGGCTTCGCCAAAACCTTTTCTGAAATCAAAACCCGGACGCAAGGTTTTATCTTTGGATAAATATTCGCCAGTAAAATTTATAAAGCCACCATTTTTTCCAAGTTTAACACCGTAATTAGCACCAGCTTTTAATGAGAAACCATCGTATTTGTGATCTTTTCCATAAGAATTACCATTCCCATTTTGGTCTAATTGAAAACCAGGAGTGTTAGGTGTTCCTGGAAGAAAATCGCCTTGGGCATCATTTCTATAAATGCCTGTTGTTACAGCTCCATTTAATTCGCCTACATTATCATTTAGAACAATATTAATCACTCCAGCAATAGCATCAGAACCATATTGTGCTGCTGCACCATCTCGAAGAATTTCTATTCTTTTAATTGCACTTGCTGGAATGGCATTCAAATCGGTTCCCGTATTGCCACGACCACGAGTTCCAAATAAATTTACTAATGAAGATTGATGTCTTCTTTTTCCGTTTATTAAAACCAATGTTTGATCTGGTCCCATTCCTCTCAATGAAGCGGGGTCAACATGATCGGCTCCATCTGAACCTGATTGTTTGTTGGCATTGAAAGAAGGTGCTAGATATTGAAGCAATTCATTAATTTCAATTTTACCGCTTTGAGTGGTAACATCTTTTATATTGATGATGTCAATGGGTACAGCCGAATTTAACACTGTTCGTTTTGAATTTCTTGAACCTACAATTTGAATTTCCTGTAGTGCTTGTACTTTTGTAGTATCAGATTTGATTTCGTTTGGTTTATCTTGAGCAAAAACCGCAGTGAGCGGCACTGTTAAGAATAATAAAGTAATTTTTTTCATAAAATGTTTTGGTTAGATAATTGTTGAGCAATTTAATCTTTTTTAGTAAATTTTGAGTAAATAATAAATTACTTTTAACAATTTAGCTAACTCTTATAAATAGTAATTTATTTCATTTTTTTTATTAAATTTGTTTAAACTGCTATTTTTTTATGAAAAAATTTACATTATTGTTAATTTTACTTTTTAACTTAATTGTTTCATCACAAAATGTTGAAAAATCAATTATACTTAAAGATGTAGACACTAATATTCCCATTGAGGACGCAACAATTTTTATTGCAAAAACAAAACAAACTTTGTTGAGTAATGCAGAGGGAAAAGTAACATTTGTAATTAATGGCACAACTACAATTCAAATAACACATGCTTCTTATAATGCTATTAAATTGAGATCTAATCTTTTGAAAGAAAAGCAAAATATTTTTTATTTAAAAAATAATGTAAATGGTTTGGATGAAATTATAGTGACCAAAAAGCATCCCCAAAAAATATTGATTGAATTAGTTCTTAATTCAATCAAAAAATTAAATATTCCTGCGCGCTTAAAAGTATATTCGAGAGAGTTTTTAAAACTTAATGGAAATTATGCCTATTACAACGATGGTTTATTAAACTTTCAACTAAATGGTAAAGATAAAAGTCTTAAAACCAATATTTTAGTAGAACAAAACAGATCGTTTGGTTTGCTTAAAGATGAAATTTCCGATGATGCTTTAGGATACAATCTCAATAACATCATGGAAAATTATTATAATTTCAAATATCTGAATCCACTTTTAGTAGGAAGTAGCAAAAATCAATTTGATTTTGTGATTAAAGGATACTCTGCCAATTCTGATTATAATCTGATGTTGGTAACGCCTCAAACAAACGCCAAAGGATTGCTGGATGACTACGCTGTACTTTATGATTCAAGGAAAAAATTGATTGTAGAAGTGAGTACTAATGTTTCACCGACTTCACTTGCCAATGTGAAAGATAAAACGTCATTGGGATCTAAAAATATTTACAAATCTCTCTTTAAAACCATTTATAGGATAGATGGTTCTCAATATTATTTGATGAGCTCAAAAGAAGAAATAGGTTTTGAAAAAATTGAAAAATTGAAAACAACTATGATAGAAATCAAAAATTGTTTTGTGACCACAAATTTTAGTGATAAAAATTATACATACAAAGAAAATGAGGTTTTTAAAGACAAAACATTATATAACAAAAAGAACGTTATACTGAATAATTACTGGGAAATTTCGGGATTAACCACTACAAATGAGGAGCAAGAAATAATTGCAAAAATTGAATTTAAAGAATAATTTTTTTAGAAATATTACACTATTGATGCTTTTGAAACTTGATTATATTACCCTATATTTGCGCTCTTTAAAAAAAAATAAAATGCTTTAGCATTAGCGAAAAAAAGCAAATAATCAGGAAATATGAAAGCAGGAATTGTAGGGTTACCCAATGTAGGCAAATCAACTTTATTTAATTGTTTATCAAATGCCAAAGCGCAGAGTGCCAACTTTCCGTTTTGTACAATAGAACCTAACATTGGCGTTGTAAACGTTCCTGATCCTAGGATTAATCGTTTGGAAGAATTGGTAAAACCAGAACGCGTTCAAATGGCAACTGTTGATATTGTTGATATTGCAGGATTGGTAAAAGGAGCTAGCAAAGGCGAAGGTTTAGGAAATCAATTTTTGGCCAATATTAGAGAATGTAATGCCATTATTCATGTACTGCGTTGTTTTGATAACGATAATATTGTTCATGTTGACGGCAATGTAAACCCAATTCGGGACAAAGAAACTATTGATATCGAATTACAATTAAAAGATCTTGAAACGGTTGAAAAGCGTTTAGAAAAGGTAAACCGTGCTGCGAAAACAGGAAATAAAGAAGCCCAAACAGAAAAAGCACTTTTGGACCGAATACGAGAAAATTTATTGCAAGCAAAATCAGCTAGAACAGTAGAACCACAAAATGCGGACGAAATAGAGTTATTAGAAGATTTTCAGCTCATTACAAACAAACCCGTTTTGTACGTTTGTAATGTTGATGAAAGCGCGGCCGTAAATGGAAATAAATATGTAGACCAAGTTCGTGAGTTAGTAAAAGATGAAGATGCCCAAGTCATCATTCTTTCCGTAGGAGCAGAAGCTGACATAACAGAATTAGAAAGCTATGAAGAACGTCAAGTTTTTCTAGAAGACTTGGGATTGACAGAACCTGGTTCAGCAGTTTTAATACGTGCCGCCTATAAATTGCTGAAATTGCAAACCTATTTTACGGCTGGCGTAAAAGAAGTTCGTGCTTGGACCATAAACATTGGAGATACAGCACCAAAAGCTGCGGGAGTTATACACACCGATTTTGAGAAAGGCTTCATTCGTGCAGAAGTTATTGCTTACCAAGATTTTTCTACTTTTGGTTCGGAGACAAAAGTTAAAGAAGCTGGAAAATTAAGAGTCGAAGGAAAGGAATATATAGTAAAAGATGGTGATGTAATGCATTTTAGATTTAATGTTTAATTCTAAATAAAATAATTAATATGGCTTTAGTCTAAAGAATATATTTATTATCTTTGTTTTATGAAAGATACCATTTTAGCACAAATATCGGAATTAAATCAAGAAGAGAAATCTCGATTATATAAAATTATAGAAGGCTTTTTGTTTGATAATGAAATAG
>NZ_JANXUG010000088.1 GCF_025352015.1 Flavobacterium sp. | reverse complement strand
TTATAAGATTGATGGTTTTCGATGGGATTTAACTAAAGGTTTTACAAATAGTTGTACCTCTGGAGACGAACCTTGTACTAATAGTTACCTACCCGACCGAGTTGCTAAACTAAAAGAATATGCTGATATTCAGTGGTCTTTTGACCCAAATTTTTTAGTGATTTTTGAACATTTAGGAACTGGTGGTTCCGCTACTGAAGAAACGGAATGGGCAAATTATCTTCGTTCTGGAGACACAAAAGGAATTATGCAATGGCGAAAAATGACAGATCCTTATGCTAATCTACTGAAAGGGAATTATGCTGATTTAACTGGTGTTACTGATCCGTCAGAACGAATGGTAGGATATGCAGAAAGTCATGATGAAGAAAGAGTTGGTTACAAAGCTTTTAATGAGGCAGGACAAACACAAGGAAATTTAGCTAAAATTTTGCAAAGATTTCCAGCTTTAGGAGCTGTTCATTTATTAGTTCCAGGGCCAAAAATGATTTGGCATTTTGCCGATTTAGGATACACATCTTCTTTATGGACATGCAATAATGGAAACATTTCTTATTCAAATCCAGATTGTAAATTAGATACAAAGCCACAACCACAATGGGTTAATAATTGGCTGGGAGACCCAGCAAGGTTAAATATTTATAACAGTTGGGCAAGGATGATTGATTTGAAAAAAACTGAAAACGTTTTTGAAAATGGACAATTTTCATGGAATTTGGCCGCAACAGGAAGTCCAAGATTAGATGTCTGGACAAGCACTTCCCCTAGTTCTGCTTTAAGTTATGTTTTTGTTAGAACAAACTTTTCAGACAACACCTTAACTACGGGCGTGGGCTTTCCATTTTTAGGAACTTGGTACAACTTAATGGATAATTCAGCTATGATTGTTACAGATACAAATATGAATATATCTATACCAACAGGAGGGTTTAAAGTATATGGCAACCAACCATCCACTTTAAGCACAACTAATTTTAATAATGTTGCTACTTTAAATTTATCACCTAATCCTACTTCTGGAATATTTACCATTACTGGTCAAGTTTCTAAAGTTCAAATTTATTCAATTACAGGTCAATTAGTTAAAACTTTTGATTCAATACTAACAGAAGATAATCAGTACAATGTTACCTATTTAAGTGCTGGAATATATTTAGTTAAAGCTTTTGATGCTAACCGAAGTTCAAAAACTATGAAGTTAATAAAAGAATAATTCAACTTATTCTATTTTCTATAAAAGCCACGTTGTAATAAACGTGGTTTTTTATTTTGTACTAAACAATCAACTATCTAAACTATATTTGTAACTCATTAAAATTTACTTTATCTATGAATAATGCTGTTGCAGGATTTTCCAAATTTTCCAAAGAAGAAAAAATTAATTGGATTGCCTATCAATATTTTACAAATCCAGCTGAAGCAATTGCAACCTTAAAACAATATTGGAATGATGATGTAAAACTTCAACAGTTGCATGATGATTTTATTGAAAACACGATTACCAATTTCTATTTGCCTATGGGAATCACACCTAATTTTCAAATAAACGGAAGGTATTATGCTGTTCCAATGGTAATTGAAGAAAGTTCTGTAGTCGCAGCAGCAGCTAAATCTGCAAAATATTGGAGTACGCGAGGCGGATTTAAAGCTGTTATTTTGAATACTGAAAAAATTGGACAAGTTCATTTTATATCCAAAGCAAGTTCAAAAAAACTACAAACTTTTTTTGATAAAATAAAAGAAAATTTAATTTATTCAACTGACAGTATTACTCAAAACATGCAAAAACGTGGTGGCGGAATTACAACTTTAGAACTGCGAGATAAAACATCAAAATTAGAAAACTACTTTCAGCTGCATGTAACTTTTGAAACCAAAGACAGCATGGGTGCTAATTTTATCAACTCTTGTCTTGAACAATTAGCAAAATCATTAAAAGAAGAAGCACTGAACTACGCTGATTTTAATCAAGAGGAAAAAGACATTACTGTTGTGATGAGCATTCTCTCCAACTATGTTCCTAATTGTTTAGTTCGCGCCGAAGTATCCTGCTTGGTGTCAGAGCTTGCCGAAAAGAAAATCGAAGACCCAAAAGAGTTTGCCGAAAAATTTGTACAGGCAGTTCGAATAGCGCAAATTGAACCATACAGAGCGGTTACACATAACAAAGGAATTATGAACGGTGTTGACGCTGTAGTGTTGGCCACTGGTAATGATTTCCGAGCTGTCGAAGCTGGAGTTCACGCTTATGCTGCACGCAACGGAAACTATTCGAGTTTATCGTTTGCCAAAATCGAAAATGACGTATTTACTTTTTGGATGGAAATTCCACTAGCGTTAGGAACTGTCGGCGGTTTAACATCATTACATCCGTTGGTTAAAATGGCGTTAGAAATTTTAGGGAAACCAACAGCGCAGGAATTAATGCAAATTGTAGCCGTTGCTGGATTGGCACAAAATTTTGCGGCGCTACGTTCACTAATCACCACTGGAATTCAAGAAGGACACATGAAAATGCACATCAATAATATTTTGAATCAATATCAAACGACAGCCGAAGAGCGCAAAATGATTAAAAATCATTTTGAAAACAATACAATTTCACATGCTGCAGTGGTAACTTTTATAGAAGAAATTAGAAAATAACTCACAACTGCGCTTAATATCACCGAATGATTATAAAGATATAGTCCAGAAACTTTGCAAAAAGCCAGATGAAAAAAAACTTTTACAGCAACGGGAAATTACTAATCACAGGAGAATATTTGGTGCTTGATGGTGCCAAAGCCTTTGCTCTGCCAACAAAGTTTGGTCAAAATCTTATTGTTGAAGAATCCGAAGGGCAAAAAATCCATTGGAAAAGTTATGATAGTGATCTAAGTATTTGGTTTGAAGATACCATTATGTACAACTCAATTGTTAAAAAAGAACGTTTTAATGATACCGATACTATTAAAAACACCTTAATTGAAATCCTGCACGAAGCCTATCTTATGAATCCTAATTTTATAACAGATAAAAATGGATATTTGGTTACAACTGAATTGAGTTTTCCAAAATTTTGGGGTTTGGGAACTTCTTCATCTTTAATAAATAATATTGCCCAGTGGTTACAAATAGATGCGTTTGAGTTATTAATACGAAGTTTTGGAGGAAGCGGCTATGATATTGCATGCGCTCAAAATAATATGCCCATTGTATATCAACTTCTAAACCAGAAACCAGTAATTGAAAGAATTATTTTTAAACCCAACTTTACTAATCAAATCTTTTTTGTTTATTTAAACAAAAAACAAAACAGCAAAACTGCCATTTCATCCTATTATAAGAGTCATGTAAACATTGAAAAGTACATTCCTATCATTAATACAATTACAAATGAGTTGATTAAAGGTGCAACTGTCGAAGAATTTGAAACAGCTCTACAAAATCACGAAACACAAATGAGTGCCGTTTTACATCAAAAAACTATTAAAGAAATACTCTTTCCAGACTTTGATGGTGTTATTAAAAGCCTCGGTGCTTGGGGTGGAGATTTTGTAATGAGCGTTTCAAAAGAAAATCCTAGTAATTATTTTAAAGATAAAGGTTTTGAAATTGTCATTCCTTATGAAGAAATAATTTTGTGATAATCAATAGATTGTTAATGCTTTTTCTATAAAATATGCCTCAATAATTTTTCAATATTTGAGGCATTTTCAGTTTATGGCAATAATTATTTGTTTAAATCATTAGGATTTTACCACTTTATCTTTTTTAACTTTGGACGTTAAACCTTTATTATTTTCTGACTGTAAATCGTTTAGAATATGAATTGCTTCTTCAATGTAGATATCTTTTGCTAAATTTTCGTGCCATCTATCTCTTTTTTCTTTTAGAATTGGATCGCTTTTCATTTGACTTACTTCATAAGGTAACGAGTTGAATTGAAATGAATTTTTATAGTCTACAATAGATTTGTATTTCTTGTTTTTATCATCCAATGCTTTTTGTTCTGCTTTAAATTTATCGATGTTTAAACTATAAACGTTCTCTTTATTTCGTTCGTCAAGCCATTTGGCATTTTCATCTATTAAATTCATTTGAGCATTATTACTCATTCGTTCTCTGCTTTTTGAAATAGTTAAATCAAAATTGTTCTGCTTGTCCCAAACTTTGTAATCCGCAGCATCAATTTTGTCCCAAGGCATAGCGTTATCAATATCTTTTTCGCCCATTTTTAAATACGAATAACGATCAGGAATAGCGATATCACTTTTTACGCCTTCTAGTTGTGTAGAACCACCATTAATTCTATAAAATTTTTGAGTTGTTGTTTTTAACGCGCCTAAATCGCCATAAGTACTTCCTCTTACAAACTGGTTCAAATCGATTACATTTTGAACTGTTCCTTTTCCGTAGGATTGTTTACTTCCAATGATAATACCACGTTTGTAGTCTTGAATGGCTGCCGCCAAAATCTCTGAAGCAGATGCTGAAAATTCATTAATCATAACTACTAACGGTCCGTCCCATTGTACTTTTGCATCTCTATCATACAATACTTCTTTTTTTCCTGCAGCCGACTTAATTTGAACAATTGGGCCTTGATCTATAAACAATCCTGCAATATCAACCACGGTTTTTAAAGAACCTCCACCATTATCTCTCACATCCATCACAATCCCTTGTACACCCTCCGCTTTCAATCTTTCAACTTCTTGAGCTACGTCTTTTCCTGCATCTCTACTGTTTTGATCTTCAAAATTGATATAGAATTTAGGCAAATATATTACTCCGTATTTAAAACCATCTTTCACTACAACACTAGATTTTACATAGGTTTCTTCAATTTCAACTTCATCACGTATAATCGTAATAACTTTGATGGTTCCATCAGTTTTCTTTACGGTTAATCGAACTTCTGTACCTTTTGGACCTTTTATTTTTTTTACTACATCGTCCAAACGCATGCCTACCACATCAACAGGTTCTGCATCGGCTTGAGCTACTTTTAAAACAACATCACCCGATTCTAGTTGTTTTCCTCTCCATGCTGGACCACCAGAAATTAACTCGGTAATTTCTGTAAAATCATTTTTCTTTTGTAAACGAGCACCAATTCCCTCCAATTTACCACTCATACTAACATCAAACTTTTCTTTTTCGCTAGGACCAAAGTAAGATGTGTGTGGATCAAAACGTGAAGCAATCGCATTTATGAAGATTGAAAACCAATCTTCTCGGTCTAAATCTTTAATAAAACTAAAATTATCATTCAGCGAGTTAAGTGTGTTTTCTCTAGTGTCTTTTTCAAGTTGCTCATAGCTTTTTGGAGCCTGATTTTTCTTTTTTTCAAGATCAGAAAGAAACTTTTT
The DNA here is from genome assembly GCF_025352015.1 of Flavobacterium sp. Classification (GTDB taxonomy): domain Bacteria; phylum Bacteroidota; class Bacteroidia; order Flavobacteriales; family Flavobacteriaceae; genus Flavobacterium. Next base: position 95,937 of record NZ_JANXUG010000088.1, on the reverse strand, counting down.
CTCTAATTCTGGAGTTATATTATCTCCAAGATTTGCTTTGTAATCTTTTAGCTTTTCCTCGGTAGTTTTATTTTTATCTTTTATTAAATCATCCTCTAATTTTTGCTTTTCAACCAAGGAAGACAAAGTAGAAAGTTTGACTTGTAAACGCCATCTTTCTTTTAATTCATTAACGTCTTTTGCATAAGGCAATTTTTCGTAATCGGTGTTAATAGATTCATTTTTTTTGTAATCAAATGGCTTATCTAACGCCAATTTATAGTAGGCTTTTGTCTCGTCCATTCTTTTCATAAGACGCGAATAGGTTAAGTCAAAAAATGTTAAATCTTTGTTCAAAATTTCATCATCGATTTTGGTTTCATATTTGGCAAATTCATCAATATCAGACTGCAAAAAGAACCGTTTAGAAGGATCAATAGCGTTCAGATAATCTTTATAAACGCCTTTTGAAAAAGTGTCATCAATTTTTGCCGGATTGTAATGCCCTTTTTCGATTACAAAGGTTAACAATTCAAGAAGCATCTTATCTTTATCGGGATCTGACTGTTTTTCTTTTGGGATAAAACTCCATAATGCAACTGCTACTATGGCAACTAACAGAAGTATTTTATAATTCCTTTTCATGTATACAATTATTTTATTCATTAATTAATGGTCTAAAGTAAACAAAAAACTAGGTCATGAGTTTTCTGCCGAGATAAATTTTTGTTAAAAATCGTTATTTTCATTGCTTTGAGAAGCACAAAGTTCCAAAGTTATAAAAATGTAACTGCATAAAACCCTAAAATTTGTTAATTTTACAAACCAATATTTGGCTATAAAAAGCTTTTTAAAATTCAAAAAAATCTGATGGCACACCAACCAACTATTTTAGTTACCAATGATGATGGTATTAATGCGCCAGGAATTCGTGCTTTAATTAGCGTCATGGCCGAAATTGGCAATGTCATTGTTGTGGCGCCGGATAGTCCACAAAGCGCCATGGGACACGCAATTACCATCAACAGTACATTATATTTGAATAAAGTTTCTGCTGAAAATGCAGCTATTACTGAATACAGTTGCTCTGGAACTCCTGTAGATTGTGTGAAATTGGCAGTAAACGAATTGCTGAAAAAGAAACCCGATTTGTGTGTGTCTGGTGTTAATCATGGTTCTAATTCTTCCATCAATGTGATTTATTCGGGAACCATGAGTGCAGCTGTCGAAGCCGGAATTGAAGGAATTCCCGCCATAGGTTTTTCTTTATTAGATTATGAATGGAATGCAGATTTCGAACAAATAAAACCGTTTATTAAAAAAATTGCGTTTGAGGTTTTGTCCAAGAAACTGCCTGAAAGCATCGTTTTGAATGTGAATTTTCCAAAATTAAAATCTAACGAAATCAAAGGAATAAAAATTTGCCGTCAAGCGAAAGCTATATGGATGGAAAAATTTGATAAACGAAAAACACCTTATGGAAAAGATTATTATTGGCTCACAGGAGAATTTGTCAATCAGGATAAAGGTGAGGATACTGATGAATGGGCACTTTCTAAAGGGTACATTTCCATCGTTCCTATTCAGTTTGATTTAACGGCACATCATGCTATTCAACAACTGAATTCATGGGATTTTTAAATTCTCAACTATGAAATATTACATCATTGCTGGCGAAGCTTCGGGCGATTTGCATGGTTCAAATTTAATGAAAGCGCTTTTCAAAGAAGATGGCGAAGCAAATATTCGATTTTGGGGTGGCGACTTGATGCAAAATGTGGGCGGAACTTTAGTAAAACATTACCGTGAGTTAGCTTTTATGGGATTTTCCGAAGTACTAATTAATTTGAAAACGATTCTTAACAATATTAAACTTTGTAAAGCTGATATTGAAAAATTCAATCCAGATGTGATTATTTTTATAGATTATCCTGGTTTCAACATGCGCATTGCCAAATGGGCGAAAGCAAGAAAAATTAAAACGCATTATTACATTGCGCCACAAATTTGGGCTTGGAAAGAAAACCGAATAAAAGCAGTAAAACGAGATTTTGATAAACTGTTTGTGATTCTTCCGTTTGAGAAAGATTTTTTTGAAGAAAAACATCATTTTTCTGTTGAATTTGTCGGACATCCGTTGATTGACGCTATTCACAATCGACAAAAGATAGATGAAGCTACTTTCCGAAAAGCGAATAATCTTGATCAAAAACCCATAATTGCTTTACTTCCTGGAAGCAGAAAACAAGAAATATCAAAAATGTTAAGTGTAATGTTGAGTATTGTCCTTGATTTTCCGGAGCATCAATTTGTAATTGCGGGAGCGCCAAGTCAGGAATATCATTTTTACGAACCCTTTTTGAAATCAAATAATGTAAAGTTTATCTCAAATAAAACCTATGATTTATTGAGTGTAGCATCGGCAGCATTGGTTACATCAGGAACAGCAACTTTGGAAACAGCATTATTCAAAGTTCCTGAAGTCGTTTGTTACAAAGGAAGTTGGGCTTCGTATCAAATTGCAAAAAGAATTATTACACTTAAATATATTTCATTAGTCAACTTAATAATGGACGAAAAAGTGGTTGCTGAACTTATACAAGAAAAATTTAATTCTAGAAATTTAAAGATAGAACTTATAAAATTATTGGATGTAAACAACAGAAAAGCTTTACTAATAAAATATAATGAATTAGAAACTAGGCTTGGCGGAGTTGGCGCTAGCAAAAAAACAGCTAAACTAATCATAAATGATTTGAAGTAGTTATATAATTAGGTTTTAAACTAATATCTTTCAGAAAATTTTTACCTTGAAATATTATTTATTTATCTTGACAATTTTATTTTTGTTTACAGCTTGTAAACCTACTTCGAACATCATAACTTCAAAAAATGTTACTGTAAAAAAAGGTATTTACTCTCTACCAGTTCTTGGGAAAAACACCATATTAAAAGTAAAAAAAAATCAAAATGAGTACACTTACCAAGAAGTTAAATCAGTTCCAAATGTAAAAAAAGCACCAAAGTTAAATGATAATAACGAAAGTGATATTGTGATTGAAAATGAAGATTCGAACTATTTAATTGAACAAATAATTAACACTGCCAGCTATAATTTAGGGATTGCTTATCGTGGTGGGGGTATTACAAAAGAAGGTTTTGATTGTTCTGGTTTGATGTATTCAACATTTAAAAAATTTAACATTTCACTTCCACGTTCTTCTTACGAAATGGCAGAAATAGGAAAATTAATTGCCACCGAAAAAGCTAAAAAAGGGGATTTGATTTTCTTTATAAACCGTGGTCAAAAAAGAATAAATCATGTTGGAATGATTGTAGAAGTAAAAAGTGATGAAATTAAATTTATACATTCTTCAACCAACGGTGGCGTGATGATTTCATCTTTAAAAGAACCTTATTACGAAAAGACTTTTAAACAAATAAATAGGATTGTGGAATAATTTTCTTGCATAATTAAATTTTTTATGTAATTTAGTTACATGAAAATTTTAAAGTTTCCTGCAGCAAGAATTTCAATCAGTTTTATTCTGGGCTTACTTTTTTTTAATTGGTATCAACCAATCCCTGTTATTGTATTTGGTAGTTTAACTGTTTGTGGGTTTCTTTTAATTTTACTGCATTTTTTTGACAAAAAAATCCCGTCTCTAAAAATATATTTTGGAGTTTTCACCTTGCTTATTTCTTTCCTTATTGGCATTTCTTCCTCAATCGTTAATAAAGAAACGTACAATGTAAATCATTATACAAATCAGATTCATGATTCCGAAAAACCATATTTAATTGGTTTAATTGTCAATGAAAAACTAAAGAGCACCCTTAAAAATAATCGCTATATATCTTTGATTACGAGTTTAGACGGAAAAAAAAGCCATGGAAAAGTTATCCTAAATATAAAAAAAACAAGGTCAGAAAAAAATTTGGCAATCGGGGTAAATTTAATAGTAAAATCCAAGGTATATAAAAACCTAAATCCTATTAATCCAAATCAATTTGATTATGGTCGTTATTTAGAAAATCAAGAAATTTATGCGCAACTTTATACTCAAAACAATCAAATAAAAATTGGTAAAAACACACCAACTTTGTGGTCTTTATTTTCAAATTTTAGAAACAAGATTATTGCTAATTTAGCTCATTCTAATATAAAAAATGATGAGCTCAATGTCTTGATTGCTTTACTTGTGGGGCAACAACAAGATATTTCGCCCGAAGTCATGAAAGATTATCAATATGCTGGAGCAGTACATGTTCTTTCGGTTTCTGGATTGCACGTTGGGTTTATTTTACTATTTGTTACTTTTATTTTAAAGCCAATTCCCAATTCAAAAAAAGGCTCGTTTTTGAAACTTATACTCATTTTGCTTTCACTTTGGGTATTTGGAATTCTCGCCGGATTAGCGCCATCAGTTGTTCGTTCGGCTGCAATGTTTTCAATAGTTGCCATTGGAAATCATTTGCGAAGAACTGTAAATACCTATCACACTTTGTTGGTTTCCATGCTCATAATATTATTATTCAAACCGTCTTTCCTTTTTGATATCGGATTTCAATTAAGTTATTTGGCTTTGTTTTTTATTCTTTGGTTACAGCCCATTTTATCTAGCATTTGGTTACCCAAAAATAAAATTGTCAAGTATTTTTGGGATATTATTACTGTTTCTTTTGCGGCACAAATTGGGGCAATGCCTTTAAGCATTTATTATTTTCATCAATTTCCTGGCTTGTTTTTTATTACCAATATTATAGTTTTACCGTTACTAGGAATTATCATGATTATTGGAATAATCGCTATTATCATTGCATGCTTTGGAAATGTACCAATTTTTATTGCAAAACCGCTCGAACTGGTGATAACGATGTTAAATTATATTATTCATTGGGTTGCTTCTTTTGAAAGCTTTATTGTAAAAAATATTTCATTTTCTTTTGAGATGCTTTTAGTTTCTTATACGATGATACTATTGATTATTCTTTGGTTAGAGAAACCAAATTTCAAACGATTAGCATTTGCTTTAACAAGTGTATTATTGCTTCAAGGCATTTATATTTTTGCCAAATACAAAACTGAAAATGCTGATGAATTAATCGTTTTTAATATGAAGAAATGCACTTTGATAACCGAAAGAAGCCATAATCTTGTCACTGTTTACAGTAACGATAGCATTTTGCAATCGATGCACAATAATCAAATTATTCAATCTTATTTGGTGGGAAATTTTTGCAAAATAAGAGCAAAAAATAAACTTAAAAACTTTCTTTTTTTTAATAACAAAAAGATACTTATCATAGATAGTTCCAACGTTTATTTAAAGAATATAAAACCAGATATTTTGATTATAACCAATTCACCAAAACTAAATTTAACAAGACTATTGTCTACATGGAAACCAGAGCAAATCATTGTGGATGGTTCCAATTTTAAAAGTTATGTTAAGCTTTGGGAAGCAACATGTAAACAAGAAAAAATCCCTTTTCATAATACTAACGAAAAGGGATTTTATAAGATGTAATTTATGAAATTTATGATTTTTTGTTAATCAAAATTTTATTAGCGGCGTCTAACCAAGCGTTTGGCCCACCAGCGAGATAACCAGTGCTTCCTAATTTTTCAAGGTTTATTTTTCCATCTTTTTTACTGGCATTTACAAACCATACTGTTGGATAACCCTGTACAGCAAATGTTTGTTGTAATTCAGAATTTTGTTTTTGAATTTCTGGTAATTGTGGAGTTCGTCTTGGAAAATCTAACTCAACAAGAATCACATTTTCTGTTGCCCATTTTTTAAATTCAGGAGTTTTGAACACCTCATTTTGCAAACGCATACACCAGCCACACCAATCACTACCTGTAAAAAATAAAAACAATGGTTTTTTTGATTTTTTTGAAATTTCCATTGCTTTGTTCATGTCTGTTTGCCAAGTTAATTCTTGTGCTTGTATCGTTAAGGAACTTAAAATTACAAATAAAGTAATAGCTAATTTTTTCATTTTTTCATTTTTTAAATTATAATATTATTTTCGTTTCAAAAACAATGCCGAAATTTAAGTATTTTATTTTACTTCTTGCATCAATTTTTTCACAAAAGGAGAAATTAGGATTAAAATTAATCCTGCAATAAGGGCATATAAAGCTAATTTATAATAGCCATCTGTATAAGATTGCAATTTTGAAAGCAAAGTAACACCTTGATTTGATCTTGAAATTTCAGCACCTAACTTTCCTGCAGCTAATTGACCAAATGCGCTCGCTAAAAACCACAATCCCATCATCATTCCAAATAATCTTTTAGGAGATAATTTGGTGATAATTGACATCCCTATCGGGCCTAAACAAAGTTCTCCTATAGTTGTTACGAAATAAGCAAATGTAAAAACATTCAAAGATGTTATACCTTTTACATTGGCAAAGAATTTAGTGTAATAAAAAATAAAGAAAGAAGCTGACAAGAATAAAAATCCAATTCCAAACTTGATTAAAGTATTTGGTTCTATTTTCTTTTTAGCAAGCCACAACCAAAGCAATCCAATAATTGGACTTAAAACAATTACAAATAAAGTATTCGAACTATTGTTAACCACATTGGGATCAATAGAAAAACCTAACAGATTATAGTTCAAATTATCTTTTGCAAACAACGACAATGAACCCCCACTTTGCTCATAAATGGCGTTAAATAAAAAATAGAAAAAGATAAAAGCAAATGCTGCAATTAGTTTTTTCTGCAAACTTTTTTCTCCCAATTTGACCGTTTCAAAAATAAAATAGCTCACTGCAATTATACCTATGATATACATAAAATAATCAGTGTAATCAGTATTTTTGACCATTATGAAAATGAGCGGAATACTTAACAATGAACCTATATAAACGGCTATTTCTCTGAATTTTCTTTTAGATTCTGGTAATTTCAACAATGGAGAATCACCTATCGGACCTAAATATTTTTTGGTAAATAAAAATGTCAATAATCCAGCTATCATAACAAAAGCTGCGGCTAGGAAACATAATGACCAAGAATAATATTTTCCAAGAAAAATGCACAAAGCACCTCCAAAAAGTCCTCCTATATTTATACCAGCATAAAACATCCCGTAACCTGCATCTCGTCTGTGATCTTTTTCGTGATACAACTCGCCAACCATTGAAGATATATTTGGTTTGAAAAAACCAGTCCCAATAATAGAAAAAGCAATACCATAATAAAACATATGTTGAGGAGAAAAAGCAATTAAAAGGTTTCCTATTATCATTACAATACCTCCAAAAAACAGCGACTTTCTAAAACCTAAAATTTTATCTGCAAATATTCCTCCTATAAAAGTGAACGCATATACAAATGCTTGAATCGCACCGTATTGAAGGTTTGCCGCATCATCTTTTAACAGCAGTTGATCTACCATAAAAAAAGTAAGCACACCGCGCATTCCATAGAAACAAAAGCGTTCCCACATTTCTACAGTAAACAAATACCATAGTTGCTTTGGGTATTTGCCTTTAAAGTTTTGAATTTGGTCTAAAGTCAGATTTTGTTCCATAAAATTGTAAATTAAAAAACCTCCAAGGATTCTTGGAGGTTTGAAAGGTATAAAATTATTTTAAATAATGTTAGCGAACGCCGTGCATCATCTTTTTCAATTTTGGAGTGAGTGCCATTAAAATAATAGCCGCTAAACCTGTTAATACTACAAATACCATAAAAAATTCAAATAAATTATGAATTTCAAATCCAGCAAAAATAGGATTATGATCTGTAATTTGATTATCTGCCAATAATTTTACTTGCTCCGCTGTTGGCACTATTTTTTTATCTAAAACAGCCTGTAAATCAATACCTAGTTCTTTTGCTTTATTGAATTTATCTCCTGTTGCGGGTAGTATTGAACCTAAAGTTCCCGCTAATGCATAACCAGAAGCATTGGACAAAAAGAATACCCCATAAAGTAATGATGAAAAACGTTTTGGCGATAATTTACCAACTAATGATAAACCAATTGGTGATAAACACAACTCGGCACAAGTTTGTATTAAATATAAAAGAATTAACCATTTAATAGCTAAAAGCCCGTTGTTTCCTAAATCTTTTACATTATGGGCAATGATAAAATAACTCAAGGCAATTAATCCTAAACCAACCGCCTGCTTTACGGGTGAAATTGGCTCTCTGTCTTTACTTCTTAAATAATCCCACAACATGCTGAAGGGAACCGCAAAAGCCACAACAAATAATCCGTTGAAGATTTGCACCATAGATGGGGGCATGTTATAGCCAAAGAAGTTTCTATCACATTGGTTATCTGCAATGAAAGTTAAAGACGAACCTGCTTGTTCAAAGGCTGCCCAAAAGAAAATAACAAAGAAAGCAACAATATAAATTACTAAAATTCTGTCTTTTTCTATTTTTGTTAACGAAGAGTCCGAAATAATTAATCCCGCTAAAGTGATACCGCTAGAGTAGATTACAGTGTAAATCCAGTTTTGATTTACAACAAAATGGAATAAAGCTCCTAAAACAAAAAATGAAATTACAGCGCCTATTAAGGCGTTTTTAGAAAATACTGCTTTTTGCGACTCGCCTTCTTCATAATCATCATTTACGTTGTGTTTTGGTAATCCTCCTAATGGTCTTCCTTCTGGAGTTATAACATATTTATTTTTTAAGAAGTAAAACACTGCTGTTCCAATCAACATTGCTATTGAAGCTGCTAAAAATCCCCATTTAAAAGCATGAATATCTCTAATCCCTGCAGTGTCTTTTACGTCGCCTACAATTGGACAAATTAACTGACCTAAAAAAGCGCCAAGATTGATTCCCATATAAAAAATAGTAAACGCAGTATCCAATTTGCTTTTTTCTTGTTTTGGATACAAACTTCCCACCATACTTGAAATATTTGGCTTGAAAAAACCGTTACCAAAAATAATTATTCCCAGAGCTGTCCACATTAATGTATTGGCTAAACTAATGTTTGTTCCAAAAATACTGGCACTAAAAAACAGTAAAAACTGACCCGTAGCCATCATTAAGCCTCCTAAAAGTATACAGTTTCTGTTTCCAAAGAAACGGTCAGAGATGAATCCGCCAAGCATTGGGGTTAAGTAACAAAGACCCAAGAAACCTCCATAAATTAAGGAAGCATCTTCTTCTTTCATCAGTAATGAATTCACAAGAAATAATGTTAAAATAGCGCGCATTCCGTAGAAGTTGAATCGCTCCCACATTTCGGTTCCGAATAGTACCCAAAGTCCTTTTGGATGTCCTGTTTTTACTGCTGTTTCACTCATAATTATTGTTTTAGTTTGGTTTATTATAGTTTCTCTTTAATAAAATTTGTCATTTTATTGAACAATTGTATTCTGGTTTTACCGCCGTATATCCCGTGATTTTTATCAGGATAAATAGCCCAATCAAACTGTTTGTTGGCTTGTACCAAGGCTTCAATCATTTGCATTGAATTTTGTAAATGCACGTTATCATCAGCACTTCCATGGATTAAAAGGAAATTTCCTTTTAGTTTTGATACAAAATTGATAGGCGAATTGTCATCATAACCACTTGCATTTTCTTGAGGCGTTTGCAAATAACGCTCAGTGTAAATGGTGTCATAAAAACGCCAATTGGTAACGGGAGCAACTGCAATCGCCATTTTGAAAATATCGGCACCTTTCATAATGCAATTACTCGACATAAAACCACCGTAAGACCAACCAAATATACCTATTCTTGATTTATCTACATACGAATACTTACCTATGTCTTTTGCAGCATCAATTTGATCTTCTACTTCTAATTTTCCGAGTTGTTTTTGGGTAACTTTTTTGAAAGCAGCTCCTTTAAAACCGGTTCCCCTCCCGTCCACACAAACAATGATGTAACCTTGTTGTGACAATAGCATAAACCAATAATCATTAATGTCTAATCCATCATTCGCTACTTGCTGCGAACCAGGACCAGAGTATTGATTCATGAAAACCGGATATTTTTTTGTGGCGTCAAAGTCTTTGGGTTTAATCATCCAAGCGTTTAATTTGTTACCTTTTTCGGTGGTCAATTCAAAGAACTCTTTGGTAGGAAGGTTGTATTTTTTTAGTTTTTCTGCAAGCGCATTATTATTCAATATCGGCTGAATTACCTTGCCATTAGAAGCCGAATTTAATGTGTATAAGGTGGGCGTATTTACATTAGAAAACGTATTGATAAAAAATTGAAAATTTGGACTGAACGTAGCTGCATTGGTTCCTTCTTTTTCAGATAATTTCACTTTATTTTTTCCGTCTAAACCTATTTTATAAACATCTCTAACTGTTGAACCATTTTCTACCGATTGATAGAAAACTGTTTTTGTTTTTTCGTCCAATCCATAATAGGCAGTGACTTCCCAGTTGCCTTTTGTGATTTGATTTTTTAACTTACCTGTTTTGTCGTACAAATAAATATGATTAAAACCATCTTTTTCGGAAGTCCAAATAAAACTGTTGTCGTTTAAGAATGTTAGATTATCGGTAACATCAACATAAGCAGTATCTTTTTCGTTCAAAACCACTTTTGAAGCTGCCGTAGTACCATCTATAAAAAGCAAATCTAAAGTATCTTGATGGCGGTTAAGTATTTGAGCGCAAAGCACATTCGCATCTTTTGTCCATTTCATTCGAGCAATATAGAAATCTTTGTAATTGCCTAAATTTACTGTTTTGGAACTGCCAGCAGCCACATCATAAATAAACAAAGCCACTTCCGAATTCTTTTCGCCAGCTTTTGGATATTTGAAAGTTTCTATTTTTGGATATAATTCTTTTTGAAAAATACTCATCGAAAACTCGGGCACTTGGCTTTCATCAAAACGAATATAGGCTAGTCTTTTGCTATCGGCACTCCAATCAAAAGCTCTCACATAAGCAAATTCTTCTTCGTAAACCCAATCTGTAATGCCATTAATAATGCTGTTCTTATTGCCATCGGTGGTAACTTGAGTAGTTTTTTGAGATGCAATGTCATATATAAAAAGATTGTTTTCTTTAACAAAACCTATTTTTAAACCATCTGGAGAAAAAGTTGGTTCTTGTACTTGCTCTAAAATTTTAGTCAGTTTTTTGATTTGAATATCATACAAAAAATAATTAGCCGTGAAAGAATGACGGTATATTTGATTGGTAGTATTGGCTAATAACAATTGCTTTTCATCTTTGCTGAAAACAAAACTGTCAATGCCATTTACCAATAATGGGAAATTTTTAGTATCAATGATTGTGTTAATTTTTTTTAGTGTAGCAAAATCGTAAAGGTCAATTTGCATACTTCGTGTGCTTCTGTCAAAATTGAGCACAGTGTATTGGTTGGTGTTTTTCATTGCTATAAGTTCCTCCATGGTTTCGGATCTAAAAGCTCCGGAATAAATTTCTTCTACCGATAATTTTTGTTGTGCTACAAGGCAAAAGCACGATAATAGGAATAGAACGACGAGTTGTTTTGATTTCATTGCTATAGTTAATTATAAAAACTGTCAATTTTAGTGAAAATTTTAGAGATAACAGCAGTTTTTTATATTAAAAACAGTTTACAATAAAAAACCCACTAACTTTTCAGTAATGGGTTGTGTTGTGGTACCTCCAGGAATCGAACCAGGGACACATGGATTTTCAGTCCATTGCTCTACCAACTGAGCTAAGGTACCTCGCTTAATGCGGGTGCAAATATAGGATGATTTTTAATTTATCCAAAACAAATACTAAAAAAAAACTATTCGTAACTTTGTGCACCAAAAATAGCATTATGCTCTTAACCATTGATGTTGGAAACACAAAAATTAAAACCGCTGTCTTCGAACAAAATACAGTTGTTGAGTTATTTATTTTTGAGAATAAAGAGCTTGAAAATAAGCTTCATTATATTCTGAATCACTATCCAAAAATAAAAAAGTTGGTCATTTGCTCTGTTGGAAATATAGAAAATAAATTTTTTTTATCACTTGAAAATCGTGTCGAAGTACATTATATTACTCACCAGAGTAAATTTCCTTTTACCAATTTATATAGTTCTCCAACAACGCTAGGCATAGACAGAATGGTATTGGCAGCAGGTGCCGTAATGCAATTCCCTGCTCAAAACCGATTGGTTATAGACGCTGGTACATGCATCACTTATGATTTTGTAGATAATCTAGACAATTATCTTGGCGGTGCTATTTCTCCAGGCATTCGTTTACGTTATGAATCAGTGCATCAGCAAACAGCAAAATTACCTTTGTTACAAAAAAAACATCCCATAAATTATATTGGAAATTCTACTGATGAATCAATACATTCGGGTATAATTAACGGTGTTTTGCTGGAAATAGATGGATTTATTGAACATTATAAAATTCAATACGCTAAATTTATCATAATTTTAACGGGCGGCGATGCCTATTTTTTGGCTATGCAATTAAAAAATACCATATTTGCCAATTCAAATTTTATGCTCGAAAGTTTGAATCAAACATTTCAATACAATAAAAAATGATTCAAAAAGTTATAGTAAGCGTTTGTTTACTTTTTTCATTAGTACTGGCAGCTCAAGAAGGAACTTCATCGCCTTATTCTTTTTACGGAATTGGTGAGGTAAAATTTAAAGGAACCGTTGAAAATAGATCAATGGGTGGAATTTCGGTTTTTCCTGATAGTATTCACATGAATCTTCAAAACCCTGCGCATTTGGCAAGTCTCAAATTAACAAGTTTTGCAATTGGGACTACCTATGCCACTACAAAATCTAAAAGCGAATTAGATGAGGCTAAAGCCAAAAGAACATCGTTGGATTATCTTGCGGTTGGAATTCCTGTTGGAAAGTTTGGAGTAGGTTTTGGACTAATCCCTTACTCATCCGTAGGATACAAACTTCAAAAATTATCTAGTGATACCACGCCAATTTTTTCAAGATACACGGGTATTGGAGGCGTGAATAAAGTTTTTTTAGGAATTGGTTATAAACTGACGAAAAAGCTAAATATTGGTGCCGATTTACAATATAATTTTGGAACCATCAAAACTACAAATCTTCGTTTTCAAGATGGTCTTCAATATGGTACACGAGAAAACAATGCTTCAGATGTTCGTGGTGTAAACCTAGATTTAGGGTTGACTTATCAAACAAAGGTGAAAAGTAAATATTCGTTTTTTAGCAGTTTATCTTATACTCCAGAAGCTAAAATAACATTGGGTAATTCTCGTACTATTGAAATTATACAGTTTTTATCGTCAGGAGCAGTCAGTGTTATAGAACAAGACAAAATACCTGTTCAAGATACTTCTATCAAACTTCCTGCTAAACTATCATTAGGTTCCGGGTTTGGGGAAGTAAAAAAATGGTTACTAGGTGGTGAAATCACCTTTATAAACAACAGTGTGATTTCAAATCGTTTTACTGATATTAACGGTTCTACTTTCGAAAATTCTATCCGTTATAGTGTGGGTGGTTTTTATATACCCAACTATAATTCGTACTCTAATTATGTTAAAAAAATAGTGTATCGAGGCGGTATTCGTTACGAAAATACTGGTTTGGTAATCCAAAATAAATCAATTACAGATTTTGCAGCAAATCTGGGACTTGGATTACCTCTTGGTGGAACTTTTTCTAACATAAATATTGGGCTCGAAATGGGAAAAAGAGGCACAGTATATAGTAACTTGGTTGAAGAGAATTATGTTAATTTAAGTATTGGTTTGTCTTTAAGTGAACGTTGGTTTATAAAACGTAAATTTGACTAAAAATTTTTAGTTATGAGAGCAATTATTTTTATCGCTGGTATTTTATTTATTGCAAATGCAAATGCTCAGAAGTTTGATTGTTCTTCAAAAATAATAGCGTATCAAACGCTTTTTAAAGAAAGAAAAATAGCTGAATCGTTTGAAATTTGGAACGAAGTTCAAAAAAATTGTCCAAATCAAAGTGAGTCTATTTACACCGTAGGTATTCAAATCCTTCAATATAAAATTGACAATGCAACAACAGCAGAAGCTAAAGAAAAATTAGTTCGTGATGTTCTAAAATTGTACAATCAATACAACAAAAACTTCCCCCTTACCACACCAAGTTTTCAAGCCGACAAGGCAATGGTTTTGGTTAATAATAAAATTGAAGCTAAAGAAGAAATTTTCAGTTTGCTTGATAACGGTTTTGCAACAGCTTCTAAAAGTATCACCGACGCTAATGCAATCTACATTTACTTTAGTCTTTTATGCGAAAAATTCAAGAGTGGAGACAATGCGATTACCTCAAACGTACTATTAGAAAAATTCACGCTAGTTAGTTCAATGCTCAATCAATTACAAGTTTCCAATCTGACTAAAGCTAATGAGTATAGAACGGCATTAAACGCAATAAACGCTTTGACGAAAGATGTAGCAACTTGTGAAAACCTAACTAATTTTTATGACAAAAATTATCCAAGCAATCAGGAGAATAGCGATTGGCTCACCACAGCATTAATTAATTTATCCGAAAGATGTAGTACCAAGCCCATTTTTAATACCATTGCCGAAAAATTGTATTCGATAAAAGCAACAACAAAATCTGCCAACTTTATAGCGTTGTCAAATCTGCAACAAAAAAAATTCCCCGAAGCTATAAAATTCTACAATGAATCAGCAGAATTACAAAGCAATCCAGTCGAGAAAGCTAAAATCTATTATCTTATTGCAACCAGCTTACTATCAAATGATTCGCCAAAATCTAAAGAATATTTAAACAAAGCATTGACGCTCGACCCACAAATGGGGAAAGCCTATCTATTTTTGGCTCAACTTTATTCGAACAGTGCAGATGAATGTGGAAGGACAAATTTTGAAAAGAAAGCAATATATTATTTAGCCGCTGAAACCGTTAAAAAAGCGGGAGATGTTGAAACACGGTTAAAGCCAACTTCAGACAAAATGAATAATGACTTTCTTAAAAAAGCCCTTAATCAGGTCGATATTACAGCTGCTAAAATGACTGGAAAATCATTCACAATTGGATTTTGGATAAACGAAACTATTACTTTTCCCTCCAAATAATGAAGCAATTTATTAGAAATAGTGTTCCTTTTCTAATGGCAATTCTTTTTTGCTTCACGATAATGGCTTGCGAGAGCAACTTTCGCGATGTTCAAAAAATGGGATTTGCCGAGTTTTCTCCAAGCGGTGATGCCGATTTTATAAATTTAAAATATACCGATTCGGGTAGGATTACAGCCAATTTGATAAGCCCCAAAATGCTTGATTATGCAACAGTTGAATATCCTTTTACCGAATTTCCAAAAGGAATACATCTAACTTTGTTTGATAAAAATGGTAAGGAAACCTACATTGATGCAAAATATGCAATTACACACAAAACCACAAACATCATTGATTTGCAAGAAAATGTAAAAATATCCAATCAAAGTGGCAATGTGCTTGAAACAGAACAATTGTTTTACGACCAAAAAAACGAATGGTTTTTTACCGAAAAAAAGTTTAAATTCAATTCTCCCAAAGGAGTTTCTTATGGCGAAGGAATTGATTTCAGTAAAGATTTCAAAAAAGTAAATTCCAAAAAAATATCAGGAGAAATCCAATCAGAAAAAAAATTATGAACTATTTAAGATTTACGCAATACGCTTATTTACTTGCAGGAATTCTTTTTGCTCTTGATGCATTTGTAAAATGGCAGTCACATCAAAGCTATACTATCAGCGGATTATTTGCGGCTGTTTGTATTTTTTTGTTTTTTTTTAGAAGAAATTTTGCTAAAAAATTTGACGACCAAAATAAAAAAACATAAGCTATGCAAATCGGAATAATCATCCTATGCTTGATACTTTCCGCTTTTTTTTCTGGAATGGAAATAGCCTTTGTTTCCTCCAACAAAATTTACCTTGAAATCGAAAAAAAGCAAGACGATTTTATTTCAAAAATCTTAACCAAACTTACTCAAAAACCGTCAAAATTTATTGCCACCATGCTTGTTGGCAACAATGTTTCTATGGTGGTTTATGGGTTTTTTATGGGCGATTTGCTCATGCATTGGTTTGTCACATTTGGCTTTAAATTCTCTGATTTGACTAATTTATTATTGCAAACAACTATATCAACTTTAATAGTCTTGATGACTTCAGAGTTTTTACCAAAAGTGTTTTTTCAGATTTACGCCAATAGTTTCATCAAGTTTTTTGCCTTACCCGCTTATTTTTTTTACAAACTTTTTTATTACATATCTACTTTTATGATTTGGATATCTGATTATGTTTTGCGCAAATTTTTAAAAACTCAAGGAGATCAAATTAATCTTTCTTTCAGTAAAGTAGAACTTGGCAATTATATTTCTGAACAAATGAATGCAGTGCAAGACCATGAAACTGTGGATTCTGAAATTCAAATTTTTCAAAATGCACTCGAATTCTCGGGTGTAAAAGCAAGAGAAATTATGACCCCAAGAACCGAATTGGTTGCCGTTGATTTGTACAGTTCAGTGGTTGATTTGAGAGCACTTTTTATAGAAACTGGTTATTCCAAAATACTTGTTTACATAAATACGCTGGATGATATTGTAGGTTATGTTCATTCCTTCGAATTATTTAAAAAACCAAGAAGTATCAAATCTATAATGATAGCTGTAGAATTTGTTCCCGAAACCATTTTGATAAAAGACACCATGAATTTATTGACTAAAAAGAGAAAAAGTGTGGCGGTAATTCTTGACGAATATGGCGGAACTTCGGGTATTGTTACTTTAGAAGACATTGTGGAAGAACTTTTTGGTGAAATAGAAGACGAACACGACTCTGATGAAAAATTAATAGAAAATAAAATTGATGAATCAACCTATCTTTTTTCGACGCGGTTAGATGTTGAATACCTTAATGAAGAATATAAACTTAATATTCCAGAAAATGATTCCTATGAAACATTGGGTGGTTTTATTGTAGATTTCAGCAAAGAAATTCCTCATAAAGGCGAACAAATTAGTATTGGAAATTTTCAATTTGTCATTGAAGAAGCATCGAATAAAAAAATTGAATTAGTTAAAATGACTATAATCGATTAATTTTGAACAATAAATCAAAAATTACATGAAATTATAACTTGTTGAGTATTATTATTTCACATATAATTGTATTTTCGCAAACTAAATTAAAATTTAACAAGAATAGAAATGGCAGTTTTATCAAAAATTAGAAAACGCTCGGGTTTGCTTTTACTAGCAATAGGTTTTGCATTATTAGCATTTGTAGTTCAAGATTTGTTTACAAAAGGATTTAAGAGTTTATCAAAAGATGTGGGAAGCATCAATGGAAAAGATGTTTCTTTTGAAGAATTTAGAATAAAAGTGGCAAATACCGAAAAAAATAGTCAAGGTCAAGGACAAAATATGACCTCGATGCAAGCCTCTAATCAAGTTTGGAATCAAGAGGTAAGTATTGCTTTGCTAAATGAAGAATTTGAAAAACTAGGAATTCGAGTGGGCGAAAAACACATTCTTGAAGTTTTGAAAGCAGACCAACGCTATGCACAAAACAAAATGTTTTTGAATGCCGCGGGAAAATTTGATCTTAATAAGTTCAAAGAATATTTCAAAGCTACGCCAGAAGGAATGCAAATGTTAAAAGAAGAAGAGAAAAATGCTGAAATAAATGCCAAATATCAAATTTATAATTCACTCATAAAAGGTGCCATGTTTACCACCCAAACGGAAGGTAAATTCAAATATGAGGCAGAAACTAATAAAGTAAGTTTTGATTACGTAATGGTTCCGTTTTCTTCGATTAAAGATACGGATGTAAAAATAACCGATGACGAAATCAAGGCATACATGAAAACGAAAGAAAAAAAATTCAAATCCGAAGGTTCTCGCGAGTTGGACTATGTTTTGATTTCAGAAAAGCCATCGGCACAAGACGAAGCTGAAATAAAGAAAAATATTGAGGCGTTGTTGCTGCCAAGTGTTCGTTACAACAAAGAAACCACAAAAAACGATACAATACAAGGATTCAAATCGGTGACTAATAATGCTGAATTTGTAAATTCTAATTCGGATATTCCTTTTGATTCCACTTATATCGCAAAACAAGATTTACCAAAAGAAAGTGCGGATCAATTATTTAATTTACCTGTAGGTGATGTTTATGGACCTTACATCAAAAACAATTATTACTGTATTTCAAAATCATTAGGCAGAAAAGCAGGTGCCAAAGTAAAAGCTAGCCACATTCTTATTAGTTGGGAAGGAACAAAAGTTCCCACCAAAAAAGAGAAAAGAACAAAAGAACAAGCCAAAGCTAAAGCAGAGGGATTATTGGCGCAAGCACAAGCAAATCCGGGTATGTTTATGATGCTGGCCATGACAAATTCTGATGACTCATCAGCACAACAAGGTGGAGATTTAGGTTATTTTGCTCCAGGTCAAATGGTAAAACCGTTTAATGATTTTGTCTTTAATAATCCCGTTGGAAAAATTGGTTTAGTGGAAACCGAATTTGGGTACCATATTATCAACGTAACAGACAAGCAAGATGCCGTAAAGTTGGCAACTATTGCACAAAAAATTCAACCATCAGAAGCGACCAACGATAAAGCATACACCGAAGCAACCAAATTTGAAATGGATGCTGTTAAAAAAGATTTTGCTACATTGGTTAAACAAATGAAGTTAACAATCAACCCATCAGTAAGAGTGAAAGCGGTGGATGAAGGTTTTGGATCAATCAGCAATCAACGACAAATTGTAAAGTGGGCATTTGACAAGGCAACCAAAATAGGTGATGTAAAACGATTTGAAATTGTAAACGTAGGTCATGTAATCGCAAAATTAAAAAGCACTGCCGATAAAGGTTTAATGACCGTAGAAGAGGCAAAACCACAAGTAGAAACAATTTTGAAAAACAAAAAGAAAGCCGCGATGATTGCTACAAAAATGAAAGGGACGTCACTAGCAGCTATTGCAACAACTAATAAGGTAACGGTTATGAATGCTGTTGATTTAACTATCGAAAATCCAAATATTGCTGGTGGTGGTTTTGAACCAAAAGTAGTGGGACTATCATTTTCATCAAAAGCAGGTCAATTATCAAAACCAATTGATGGAAATTCAGGAGAATTTGTAATAGTTACCAAAGTGGTTACCAAAGCGCCTGCAATTAAAAAATATGATGAATATGTCAATAAAATAAAACCTCAAGTTGCCAATTATTCAGGAAGAGTTTTGCCAGCCTTGAAAAACGATGCTGATATAAAAGACAATCGAGCTGATTTTTATTAATACCTTCTCAATAAGATTAAAAATCCTGAAGTCCTGCTTCAGGATTTTTTATTATAAATGAGTTTAAGCAATAAATAATGTTATAAAATTTTTAAACAGCCGCTTTCGGTTTAGTTTTTATAATTAGTTAATAAAGAATGCATTAGAATCTAAAGGTATTTCTTAAACAACTATTTTATTTTTCGTTATAATTATGTTTGAATATAGAATCGGAAAATGGATTTCTGTTTTCGGGTTATTTTTTCTAACTTTACAGTGCCTTTTGAGTACCATTTAGCTATGAAAGAAGCTATAAACTAAAAATATAACATACATATGAGTTTATCAACCCAAATCATGGACGAAATGAAGAATGCTATGCGTGCCAAAGACACCATTGCATTGGAAGCATTACGAGCCATAAAATCAGAAATTTTACTAGCACAAACTTCTTCGGGAGCAAAAGAAGAAATAACTGAAGCCGATGAATTCAAAATATTGCAAAAATTGGTTAAGATGCGAAAAGACAGTGCAGGTATTTTTACGACTCAAAACCGTCTCGATTTGGCCGAGCCAGAATTAGCACAAATTGCCATAATCGAAAAATTTCTTCCTGCTCAATTATCAGAAACTGAAGTTGAAGCAATTATTGCCAAAATCATTTCAGAAACGGGAGCTTCAGGAATTGCTGCCATGGGAAAAATAATGGGAATTGCATCGGCACAATTGGGTGGAACAGCTGAAGGTAAAACGATATCAGCCATCGTCAAAAAATTATTAGTATAATATAGTTTAGTTATTTGGTTTTAAACAACTACTATTTTATATTTAATAACCCATAATAAACAGGCTGCGTAGTTCAACTGGATAGAATATCAGATTTCGGCTCTGATGGTTGGGGGTTCGAATCCCTTCGCAGTCACAATTAATTAAAAATAGTACCATGAAGATAAATAACTATTTAATATTCAATAAAGTTATTGTAGCCTCTTTTCTGCTCATTATACTTTTTTTTCAATCGAACATTGCTTCTGGTCAAAT
Organism: Flavobacterium sp.; assembly: GCF_025352015.1. Classification (GTDB taxonomy): domain Bacteria; phylum Bacteroidota; class Bacteroidia; order Flavobacteriales; family Flavobacteriaceae; genus Flavobacterium. The sequence continues at coordinate 75,664 of NZ_JANXUG010000088.1, read as the reverse complement.
TTATTCAAATGGTAATCTATCGACGGGAACACTATCAAAAAGTGGCGTCACATCTCCTACAAATTACACATGGAGCGAACTTCAAAACAACACTGGAAATACAACCGAATGCAATAAGAACACTGGTTTTGCGGGTTATTTTAATACAGCCGAAACCTCGTCTTTTCAGTTAGGAGATGATTTTATTGTTCCTGTTGGACAACAATGGAGCATCACAAGTTTTGATTTTTTTGCCCATCAAAACAGTTATATTGGAGCTACAATTCCTGTCGATCAATTGAGAATTCAGCTATGGAACGGTGATCCCTCTTTACCTAGTTCATCAATTATTTATGGCAATATGACCACAAATGTTCTCGATGCTGCTAACAGCAATAATACGGTTATATATAGAATTCCAAATTCTATCATTGGATTCCCAGTAATTGCTCCAAACACAAACAGAAAAATTTGGAAAATAAAGGGAACTGTTACTATTCTTTTAAATCCAGGAACCTATTGGGTGGTTTATCAATTTCATGCAATCAATGACAGCAGTATTTTTGTTCCATCGGTTACCGTCGAAGGTACACGAGGATTAGCAGGATGGAATGCAAAACAAAACTTTGTGGCTAATACCGTTCCCAGTACTGTTTTAGGATGGGCAAATATTTTAGATGTAGGTGATCCAGCTTCTGCCGCTGATGTTCCTCAAGACCTACCTTTTTCTATAAACGGAACAATTATTTCTTTAGACACCCCAGAAAATGATTTTTCGGCTGCTGTTTTGATTTATCCAAATCCAGTGAAAAATATGTTGAATATTACCATACCAAAAACCGGCAAAGTAGATAGTGCCGAAATTTATGATATGTCAGGGAAAAAAGTCAAAAGTATAGATAATCTGGATAATGCTGTAAATGTTTCCGAACTATCAGTTGGAAATTACACTTTAAAAGTAAAATCGGGAACTTCTATTGCCGTAAGAAAGTTTACTAAAGAATAATTATTTTATAATAGCAAGTTCCTTTAAACTAGCTATAGTTTGAGTTGGATTCACAGCCTTGAAAACAAAATTCCCTGCCACTAAAATATCAGCGCCCGCTTCCACCAATCGTTTGGCATTCTTATCTGTAACTCCGCCGTCAATCTCAATCCACGTAGAAGTACCTTTTTTTATAATTAAATCTTTTAGTTTTTCAATTTTTGAATACGTGTTTTCAATAAAGGACTGCCCACCAAAACCAGGATTTACGCTCATGATACAAACCATATCGATATCTGTAATAATATCTTCCAATAAAGATACATTCGTATGCGGATTTAAAGCAACTCCAGCCTTCATTCCTTCTGACTTTATAGCTTGAAGTGTTCTGTGCAAATGAGTGCATGCCTCATAGTGCACGCTCAAAATATTGGCGCCTAAATCAGCAAAAGTCTTAATGTATCTGTCTGGATCAACAATCATCAAATGAACATCAATGACTTTTTTTGCATGTTTAGTTATAGCTTCTAAAACAGGCATTCCGAAAGAAATATTAGGAACAAATACACCATCCATAATATCGATGTGAAACCAATCGGCTTCACTGTTATTAATCATTTCTATGTCCCGCTGCAAATTGGCAAAGTCGGCAGCAAGAACAGATGGAGCAATAAGTATGTTTTTCATTTATGCTGAATTTATTTCAGCATCTTTATAATACTGAAATTAGTTAGTGTTGTTTTTGCAAAAGTAAATTATAATTAAAGAATCTGAAACAAGTTCAGATTAAAAAAAATAAAACTCCGGATACTCGAGCAAAGCGAACAGACTGGAGTTTTATTTGCCGTGCAAAAAATAAAACTCCGGTAATCAGCCGGAGTTTCAATCATCAATCAAAAAACGAACAGTTAATCAGACTGCTGTTACTTTTAATAGCCAAATTTCAAAAGTCTAAAAGTCAAAAGTCTTACCCAGTATAAACTTTAGACTTTCAAACTTTATGACTTTCCGACTTACCCTAAATAGGTTTTTAATATCTTACTTCTCGAAGTATGTTTCAATCTGCGAATAGCTTTTTCTTTAATTTGACGAACACGCTCGCGAGTTAAATCGAAAGTTTCTCCAATTTCCTCTAATGTCATCGGATGTTGATCACCTAAACCAAAATACAAACGTACCACATCTGCTTCTCTTGGTGTCAAAGTTTCCAATGAACGCTCAATTTCTGTACGTAAAGATTCATGAATCAATTCTCTGTCTGGATTTGGAGATTCACCAGACCGCAAAACATCATATAAGTTAGAATCTTCTCCTTCAACAAGCGGAGCATCCATTGATAAATGACGACCAGAGTTTTTCATAGACTCTTTCACATCATTCACCGTCATGTCCAATTCTTTGGCAATCTCTTCAGCACTAGGCGGACGCTCGTTAGACTGCTCTAATAAAGCGTACATTTTGTTGATTTTATTGATAGAACCAATTTTATTCAAAGGCAAACGAACAATACGAGATTGCTCCGCCAAAGCCTGAAGAATAGATTGACGAATCCACCAAACGGCGTAGGAAATAAATTTAAAACCACGCGTTTCATCAAAACGTTGCGCAGCTTTTATCAAGCCAAGATTGCCTTCGTTAATCAAATCGGGAAGTGTTAAACCCTGATTTTGGTACTGTTTTGCAACAGAAACTACGAAACGTAAATTGGCTTTTGTCAATTTTTCTAAAGCCTTTTGGTCACCAGCTTTAATTTTTTGTGCTAATTCTACTTCTTCATCAGCAGTAATTAAGTCAACTTTTCCAATTTCTTGTAGGTATTTGTCTAAAGATGCAGTTTCACGATTAGTTACCTGCTTGGTGATTTTGAGCTGTCTCATTGTTTGTCCCTTTAATTTAAAGTGTTCAGGTAATTATACGTAATATGTTCCGAAAAAGTTACAAAAACATTAAAATAGTTACACCCATTATTTTTTACATTCACTTAGTCATAGTTAATCAATTAGATTTTTGTTAATCACTCATACGATTTTTAAGAAAATTACTTGATTAAATTGTTATTTTTATTTATTTGTGAGTTTCTTAACCTAATTTCATAGAATTAGAAACCAACAACTAACCAAAACATTATAAAAACTAAATTTCACTCCTAGTAATTCTATTCATGATAATTAACAGCCGCACACCAAGTTCTAATGCAGACAACAGTACTACCGTTTTACCTGCTGCTCCATCTAATTTATCAGGTGTGGCTGCATGCCACAACTCAAATAACCTGTCTTTGACTGATAGTGCATCAGATGAAACGGGTTGTAAAATAGGATGAAAAACAGGAACAGGAGGTTATTCGGTTGTTGGAACTGTAAATTCTTCTCCGACTTTTGCTCAACTACATTCAGACGAAACTTTAAATCATTTTCCTAAATCTTGAATGATTTTTTCGATAGGGATTCTTTTTTAGTTTCCTTTTTTCCAAATTTTTCCTCTATGTTTTGTGGAAACTTCATATCCCAACAATTTGCCCCATGGTTTCATTTCAGGCAGACGGTCAAAAATGATCTTTAAAATGGCCACAAAAGGGATTGACAAAAACATGCCTGATATACCCCACAAAGCCCCTCCAAGCAGCACCACAACAATAGAAAAGAAGGCGTTTATTTTAACTCGTGATGAAACAAGAAATGGAATAAGAAAATGATTATCTATAAATTGGATAACCATATACGAAATTACAACGGCTATTGGAGTTGTAAAACCATCTTTCGTAACAAATGCAAGCAATACCGGTAAGGCAATTGCAATGATTCCGCCAATGTAAGGCAACATGTTAAGTAAGGCGCCAATGACTCCAAGTAAGATGGCGTATTGTACACCACAAAGTAATAAAGCAATGCTATTAAGTATGGCTACCACAAGTGCTTCTAATATTAAACCAACCATATAACTTTGAATGGCACCTTTTGTTTCAGTGAGAACATCTGAAATCCTATTGCTGTTTTCCTCAGCAAAAACTTCATGAAGGAAATTAATCATTAAGGTTTTATAAAAAAGCAAAAGGAACACATAAATGGGGACAAGCACAAAAAAACCAACAATACCGAATACACCACCAAGTGTCGAACCAATCAATGCCTTACTGCTGTTACCTGCATCCGACATTAATTTTTGCTGTTTTGCTAGAGATACATTAAAACTTTTTGCTATCCAATCCTGAATTTCCTTAAAATGTTCATTGAATTTTACTTTAAGCTCTGGTAATGAATCAGTAAAATGCATTAGCTGGGATGAAATAAAATAGAAAATACAGGCAACACAAACTATAGATAAAACTAATGCTAAAGAAATTGCTATTACTTTTTTTACACCTTTACGCTCTAATTTCGTAACTAAAGGATTTAATAAAATAGCAATTATAAGAGAGAAAGCTATAGGAGACAGAATGTCTGCGAGGTTAAAAAGAGCATGACTAATAAGCAGAAGCCCAAAAATAATCACAGTGCTTTTAACATAGAAAGGGTATTGTTTCACTGAAGCCATAGATAAAAAGTAACTTAAATTATTGATTAATACGCATAATTATTTTAAAGGTAATGAAATAATTTCCCATTGTTGGATATTAGTTTCAACCTTTAATAAACATTAACGTGAATCTATCTAAAGCAAAACACTGTGTGTTTATTTTTAAAGCAACGTTATTATGCTAAATAAACTAATTATTTAACCCAAAAATTAAAATAATATAACTCTTTATATTTTAACTATCGTATTAAAGAATTAGATAAAGTAAAATGCTTGCTAGCAAAGAACGAACCTTAAATAAATCCTAAAAAACCAAAAACCCCAATTCAAATTTGAATTGGGGTTTTGCCATATATAGTTAAAAACTATCTTCTGTCGTCGCGTCTTTCAGGACGTGGGCCACGATCTTCTCTCGCAGGAGCATTTTCATCTCTTGGAGGTCTTGGTAAAAGTGCTTTTCTTGACACTTTTTCTTTTCTAGTTTTAGGATCAAGTCCTAAATATTTCACTTGAAACACATCTCCCATGTTAACCACATCGGTAACATTTTCTGTTCTTTCCCAAGCTAGCTCAGAAACGTGTAATAAAACTTCATTTCCTGGAGCATCAGTATATTCAACTACTGCACCAAAATCAAGCATCTTAATTACTTTCACCTCATAAGCTTCGCCCATTTGAGGTTTAAAAATGATAGAATCAATTTTTGCCAATACTGCTGCAATTCCGTCCGGATCAGTACCAAGAATTTCAACAACACCTTGCTCATCCACTTCATTAATTACAATTGTACAACCAGTAGCTTTCTGTAATTCTTGAATCACTTTTCCACCAGGTCCAATCAAAGCACCAATGAAGGCACCAGGAATAGTTCTCATGATAATTTTCGGAGCATATACTTTAACATCTGCTTTTGGTTGAGCCAATACTTCTGTTAATTTCCCTAAAATGTGTAAACGACCGTCACGAGCTTGTGCCAATGCCGCTTCCATGATTTCATATTTCAATCCATCAATCTTAATGTCCATCTGGCAAGCCGTAATCCCTTCCGAAGTTCCGGTTACCTTGAAATCCATATCACCCAAATGATCTTCATCACCAAGAATATCCGATAAAACAGCAAAACGATCACCATCAGTAATCAATCCCATAGCAATTCCAGAAACAGGACGAATCATTTGAATACCAGCATCCATTAATGCTAATGTACCAGCACAAACAGTTGCCATTGAAGATGAGCCATTAGATTCCAATACTTCAGAAACCACACGAATAGTATAAGGACAATCCGCAGGAATCATGTTTTTCAACGCACGTTGTGCCAAGTTTCCGTGACCAACTTCTCTTCTTGAAGTACCTCTCAACGGACGCGCTTCTCCTGTAGAAAATGGTGGAAAATTATAGTGTAAATAAAATTTTTCTTCTCCTTGTTCAGATGGTGAATCAATTTGGTTAGCTTCTCTGGATGTTCCTAAAGTTGCTGTTGCCAAAGCTTGAGTTTCCCCACGAGTAAATAAAGCCGAACCGTGAACAGATGGTAAATAATCTACTTCACACCAGATTGGTCTGATTTCTGTAGTTTTTCTACCGTCTAAACGAGTTCCTAAATCAAGGGTTACATTACGAACCGCCTCTTTGTTGACTTTGTAGAAATATTTCCCAACTAAATCGCCATTTTCAGCTAATTCTTCTTCTGTAAATAATGCTTTTACTTCTTCTTTTACGGCATCAAATGCAACCGAACGTTCTTGTTTAGCAGAACCTTTGCTTGCAATTGCGTAAATTTTATCATAAGCTGCTGCTTTCACTTTAGCGTGGATAGCGTCGTCTGTTCTATCCTGGTCATAAGAACGAACTTCTTTTTTTCCAAAAGCAGCTACCAACCTTTCTTGCGCCGCAATTTGGTTTTTGATATGCTCATGAGCAAACTTAATCGCTTCAACCATTTCAGCTTCTGAAATCTCTTTCATCTCACCTTCTACCATTGCGATAGAATCGGTTGAAGCACCAATCATCATGTCAATATCAGACAATTCTAATTGAGCACGAGACGGATTAATAATGAATTTACCATCAATTCTTCCAACTCTTGCTTCAGAAATCAAGGTTTCAAACGGAATGTCAGACAAAGCAAGTGCTGCCGAAGCGGCCAATCCTGCCAATGCATCCGGCATCACGTCATCATCATGCGACATCAACTGAATCATAACCTGAACTTCTGCATGGTAATCACTTGGGAAAAGCGGACGCAATACACGATCTACTAATCTCATAGTTAATACTTCGTTATCACTTGGACGCGCTTCTCTTTTAAAGAAACCACCAGGAAAACGTCCTGCTGCAGCAAATTTTTCACGATAATCTACCGTCAATGGTAAAAAATCGATACCAGCTGTTGCTTTTCTTGAGGATACAACTGTTCCTAATATAACAGTGTTTCCAATTCTAACTACTACAGATCCGTCGGCTTGTTTTGCTAAACGACCTGTCTCGATTGTGATGTTTCTTCCATCACCTAAATCGATTTTTTCTACAAATAATTGTGGAATCATAAATAATTTCCTTTTTTAATTTTACATTGGTTCCTGCCTGTCGACTGATTAGTTGTGTTGTTGTAGTTGTTGTTTGTAACCCAATGAAAAACCGAAACTTTTCTTCTTTTTAACCTAAAAAAAAGAGGCGCGTGGGCACCTCTTTATATTGATTATTTTCTAATATTCAATTCTTTGATTATTTCACGATATCTGTTGATCTCTTTTTTCTTCAAGTAATCAAGAAGACTTCTTCTTTTACCAACCAAAAGTACTAACGAACGCTCGGTATTGTAATCGTGACGATTTTTTTTCAAGTGCTCTGTCAAATGAGTAATTCTGTGCGTGAACAATGCGATTTGCCCTTCTGCAGATCCTGTGTTTTCAGCTTTTCCTCCGTGTTTAGCGAAGATTTCAGATTTTGTTTCTTTACTTAAATACATTCCAATATTATTTTAAATGATTATTATGTATGAATCAAGGCTTTCTCAATTCGAGTGCAAAGATAATTTTCTTTTTTGATTAGGCAAATAAAAAGATAGGCTTAACTTAAAAAAGTTTGGCAACTTCCTGATTTACAAATTCTAAAAACCTTTCGTCAACTTCAGTGAAAGGATCAATAACATGACTGTCAATGTCTATTTGTCCAATATTTTTTCCATCAACAAAAAGCGGAACAACGATTTCCGATTTCACCGTAAAGCTACAAGCAATGTAATTATCTTGTGCCGATACATCGGGAACGACAAAATTTTGATTGGATTCGGCAACCTGTCCGCAAATTCCTTTCCCAAACGGGATTATGGTATGATCGGTTTCAATACCAACATAAGGACCAAGATGCAAGGTCTTGTTTTCGTGGTTGGCAAAGTAAAATCCAACCCAGTTGTAATAATCGACGCTGTTTGAAAGGAACTGGCAAAGGTTCTTCAATTTGATGTCTCTTTCACCATTAGCTTCAGAAAGAATAGCAATCACTTGTGGTTTTAAGCTTTCAAAATTCATAGTTTTTTTTGACAATTAATTTGTGAAAATCTGTGAAATCTGTGTTCGATTTTAATTTCATGCAAAAGTAACGACTGTTTTTTTCTTATTTTATATAAATTTGTTAAAAATTATCTTTTGAAAAATCTACTGTTCCAGTACAAACCTTTTTTACTTTTTCTAGGAAAATTTATTGTCAGTTATTTGATTCTAACGCTGATTTATCAGACCTATTTAAATCGTTTTGACGCCAAGAATGCCGAAGTAGATTCTTTCACATTACTTGTAGGCAATCAATCTGCAAAAGTTTTGTCGTTGTTTGATGCGCAATCTTACACTATGCCACATCTCAAAGAACCAAGTATAAAATTGTTTTACAAAGGCAAATATATTTCCCGAATTATTGAAGGTTGCAACGCCATGAGCGTGATTATTTTGTTCATAGCATTTGTGGTAGCATTTACAGGAAAACTCAAAAACACTATTCTTTTTATACTGTTAGGTAGTTTTTTGATTCATATTTTGAATATTGGTAGAATTACACTTTTGTGCGTAGCTTTATATCATTTTCCTCAATTTGAACATTTGTTGCACGGAGTGATTTTTCCATTAATTATTTATGGCGTTGTGTTTTTATTGTGGATAATTTGGGTTAATAACTATTCGTATTATGCTTCAGAAATTGATAAAAAATAAAGAGAAACTTGGTTGGTCATTGTTTTTGATTGCACTTTTAGTGCTCATAAGAGCTTTTGAAGAAACGGTGTTTTACGATCCTTTTTTGAAGTACTTTCAAAGTGAATATGCACATTTGCCATTTCCTAGAATTAATATTTTTAAGCTATTTTTTAGTTTTGGAATGCGGTTTTATCTCAACTCGGTGATTTCATTATTTTTGTTGTATGTTATTTTTAAAGACACTCAAATAGTAAAATTCTCGGCATTACTTTACATACTTTTGGGTTCAACTTTAATGATAAGTTTCATTTTTATACTCCATTTTTTTGGAGAAGAAAGTAAAATGACTTTGTTCTATATCAGAAGATTTCTCATTCAGCCTATTTTTATTTTACTTTTTATTCCTGGGTTTTATTACCAAAAACAATCGAGCCAAAGGCGAACAGCCCGAAATTAAATAAAAAATAAGAATACTTTAAGAAAGAAACGGCTTCTTTTTTATAACTTTGTTTCATGGTTTATAAAAAGCACATATCTTTTTTACTAACGTTTTTCTTGTTAGTTTCCAGTTTAGGATTGGCGTTCAATGTGCATTATTGTGGCAAAGAAATAGCGTCAATTACATTAACCACAGTTTCGGCAGTGCAAAATGCAGAAAAAAATTGCTGTGGTGAAATTGGGAAAGATTCCAAATGCTGTAAAAATAAAATCATTAAGTCCGAAACTAAATCAGACCAAATTATAGTTAAGTCTTTATCGTTTAATGCCAATTATACTTTGAATTGTAATGATTGCAAACCTCTTTTTTTTGCTTCTAATTTTAACTTCAAAACAAGAGAAAATAATACTTATTATTGCGATGCCAATGCGCCGCCTTTCTATCTTTTGTATAGCCAATATACTTTTTACGCCTGATTTAATCTGAATTCAGTTCAGATTCTCAACATCTATGAGAATCATTGAAATAGAATTTATATTAATCATTTTCAGTATCGAAAGATGCTGAAATAAATTCAGCATAAAATGAAAAACACAATGTTGTACCTTGCATTGTTGGTTTCGACAGTTACCTTTTCACAAGAAGATATTAAACACGATACTTTGAAAACGGTAAAGGTTTTAGCCAATAAAAAAGGACTAAAAAAATCACTTTCTGGTACGTCAAATACCACGCTCGTTACTGGCAAAGAACTACTCAAAGCAGCCTGTTGTAATCTTGCAGAAAGTTTTGAAACTAATCCCTCCATTGATGTCAATTTTTCGGACGCTCTAACGGGTACTAAACAAATCAAAATGTTAGGTTTAACCAGTCCTTACATTATGATTACCGAAGAAAATATTCCATCGGTTCGAGGCGCATCGCAGGCTTATGGTTTATCATTTACGCCTGGAACATGGGTAGAAAGTATTCAAATCACCAAAGGAGCGGGGAGTGTGGTTAATGGTTACGAAAGCATTTCAGGTCAAATCAATACCGAATTGATCAAACCTATAAAAGACATCCCTTTTTTCCTAAATGCATATGGCTCGACCGATTCTCGGTTTGAACTGAATACGCATTTTAACAAAAAAGTTTCTGATTATTGGTCGTCAAGTTTGTTTGTGCATGGGAATGCACGAGTTGCTAAAACCGATATGAATAACGATGGTTTTCTTGATAACCCATTGGGAAAACAAATTAATATAGCCAACCGTTGGCAGTATTCTAATCCAAAAACGGGATGGGTTTCGTTTTTGAACCTTCGTTTTATGAAAGACGATAAGCAAACTGGGGAACTCAATTTTGAGCCAAGCAGAGATAGATTAACAACAAATTATTGGGGTTCTGAAATCAATACAGAACGATTAGATTTCACTTCCAAAGTAGGTTATGTTTTCAAGGACATGCCGTTTCAAAGTATTGGTTTCCAAAATGCTTTCAGTAATCACAATCAGTTATCGTATTTTGGTTTGAATCAATACAACATCAAACAACAAAGCTATTATTCGAACCTGATTTTCAATTCAATTATAAGCAATACAATGCATAAGTTTGCTACGGGATTGAACTTTACGTATGATAAATACTTGGAGTTTGTTAACCTTGCTGATGTTAGCCGAATTGACAATTCTGTTGGAGCTTTCTTTGAATATACCTATGATAACGGCGATAAGTTCAGTTATATACTTGGTGGGCGATTTGATTATCACAACAGGTTAGGCGCTTTTTTCACACCAAGATTACACATAAAATACAATCCTTGGGAGAAAGCGGTGTTGCGATTTTCTGCCGGAAGAGGAAAACGTGCGGCTAATATCTATGCCGAAAATCAAAATTTGTTTGCGAGTTCTAGAACCTTTCAAGTTTTAGATACAAATGGAAAAGTTTATGGTTTAAATCCCGAAATAGCATGGAATTATGGCTTGAGTTTTACTCAAAATTTTTTGTTATTTGGCAAAAGTGCCGATGTAACACTTGATTTTTATCGCACTGATTTTCAAAACCAAGCCGTAGTAGATATTATGAATTCGCCACAACAAGTTTTGTTCTATAATTTAAGAGGAAAATCGTTTGCAAATAGTTTTCAAATAGATTTTAATTTAGAAATTATCAAACATTTGAATTTAAGAACCGCTTATAAATATTATGACATTGCCACCGATTATCTTTCGGGAAGTTTTCAAAGACCATTACAAGCCAAACATCGTTTTTTTGGTAATTTAGAATATGAAACCCATATCGCCGAAAAAGGACAGCAATGGAAATTTGATTACACCTTTAATTGGTTAGGAAAACAGCAGTTGCCCAATACTGCAAGCAATCCTGCACAAGATAGATTGCCTGAATTTTCACCTTCATTTAGTATAATGAATGCGCAAATTACCCGAACTTTTTCGAGTACCTTTGAAGTATATATTGGTGGAGAAAACATTGGAAACTACCGTCAAAACAAAGCTATTTTGGGCAATAATAATCCGTTTGGACCTAATTTTGACACCTCAATTATATATGCGCCAGTTTTTGGACAAATGTATTATGCAGGTTTACGATTTAAAATAAAAAAATAACATTTAACATCGAAAGATGTTGAACTAAATTTAACATAAATGAAAAATACAATTTTAAGAATGATATTGCTGTTTGTAGCACTTTCAACCCAAGCGCAAGAAAAGAAAAATAAAAATGCCCATTACGAATTTGAAGTCAATGGAAATTGCGAACAATGTCAAAAACGTATTCAGAAAGCAGCATTTTCGGTCACTGGTGTTAAATCAGCAGTTTGGAATATCGAAAGTCATCAATTGAGTGTTAGTATCAATGAAGAAAAATGTTCACTTGTGGATGTGAAAAATGCTGTTGCCAAAGTAGGTCATGACACTGATGAGATAAAAGCAACCAATGCAGTTTATGACAAACTTCATGCCTGCTGCCAATATGAGCGAAAGTAATTTTGAAAGGGTAATTTTTTGGAAAGTTTTTTAAAAGCAAAATACTTCAAACAGTAACGGCGTAAATCATAAAATATCACTAAATTCACGCTCAATTTAATTTATGCTCTATGAGTAGTTTTGACTGGATGCAATTATTAAACCCCGAGTTTTACATAACGCTTACTATTGGCGGTATTAAATTGGGTTTGTGGATAGTGTTATTTATTGTATTTGCTGAAACAGGTTTGTTTGCTGGATTCTTTTTGCCTGGTGATAGTTTACTTTTCTTGTCAGGAATTTACAGTCGAGATTTAATAGAAAATTTTTCTTTTATTGAAAGTGATATGATTAATGTCACGCTATTGTCTACATTAATTGCTATAGCCGGTATATTAGGAAACATGGTGGGTTACTGGTTTGGTTCCAAAAGTGGTTATTATTTATATAAAAAAGAGGATAGCTTTTTGTTTAAGAAAAAATACCTAATTCAGTCTAAAGATTTCTTCGAAAGATTTGGTGGGAAAGCAATAATCTTTGCACGTTTCATACCAATTTTAAGAACTTTTGCGCCAATCGTAGCCGGAATTGTTACCATGGATAAAAAGAAGTTTATGTTTTACAATATTGTAAGTTCGTTTCTATGGTCATTTGTTTTGATTTTTTCAGGGCATTACTTGTATGGAATGTTTTTAGATAAGTTTCATATTGATTTGAAGCATCATATAGAAAAGATTGTTATTGGCATTATACTAATTTCTACGCTACCAGTTTTTTTAAAAATGATCAAGAAAACACCTAAAGTAGAGGAATAAAAAAACGTCCCGAAAATTTCGGGACGTTTATTAAAAAAAACTAATTAGATTACATCATTCCTGGCATTCCACCGCCCATTGGCATTCCACCACCAGCATTTTCTTCTTTGATTTCTACCAAAGCACATTCAGTAGTTAGAATCATTCCTGCAACAGATGCTGCATTTTCAAGCGCTACACGAGTTACTTTTTTAGGGTCAATAATTCCAGCTTTCAGCATATCAACATATTCGTCTGTTTTTGCGTTGTACCCAAAATTACCTTTACCTTCAGCAACTTTTGCAACAATTACTGAACCTTCTAGACCAGCATTTTCAACAATAGTTCTTAACGGAGATTCTACTGCTCGAGAGACTATTTGAATTCCTGTAGCTTCATCAGCATTTTCAGCTTTAATTTTATCTAAAACTGATTTTGCTCTTAATAAAGCCACACCGCCACCAGCAACAATTCCTTCTTCTACAGCCGCTCTTGTTGCGTGTAAAGCATCGTCAACTCTATCTTTTTTCTCTTTCATTTCTACTTCAGATGCAGCTCCAACATATAAAACAGCAACGCCACCAGCTAATTTTGCCAAACGTTCCTGTAGTTTTTCTTTATCATAATCAGAAGTCGTTGACTCCATTTGACCTTTAATTTGGTTTACACGATTTTTGATCATGTCGGCGGTTCCAGCACCATTTACAAGTGTTGTATTGTCTTTATCAATGGTAACTTTTTCAGCGGTACCAAGCATTTCCAATGTTGTGTTTTCTAAAGTATAGCCGCTTTCTTCAGCGATTACCGTTCCACCAGTCAAAATGGCGATATCTTCTAACATCGCTTTTCTTCGGTCTCCAAAACCTGGAGCTTTTACCGCCGCAATTTTCAAAGCACCTCTTAATTTGTTTACCACCAATGTAGATAAAGCTTCGCCATCAACATCTTCAGCAATAATCAATAAAGGTTTGCCGGATTGTGCTACAGGTTCTAATATTGGTAATAATTCTTTTAGAGACGACACTTTTTTATCATATAAAAGTATGTATGGTCTTTCCAATTCCACTTCCATTTTCTCCGGATTAGTAACAAAATAGGGCGATAAATAACCTCTGTCAAACTGCATTCCTTCAACAACATCAACATAAGTATCAGTTCCTTTGGCTTCTTCAACAGTGATAACACCTTCTTTACCTACTTTTCCAAAAGCAGTAGCAATCAAATCGCCAATAACTTCATCATTATTTGCTGAAATAGAGGCAATTTGTTTTATTTTTTCAGAATCACTTCCAACAACCTGTGCTTGTTTTGCCAAATCAGTGACGATTGCTTCAACAGCTTTGTCAATTCCACGTTTTAAATCCATCGGATTGGCTCCAGCAGCTACGTTTTTCAAACCTTCTTTGACAATTGCTTGTGCCAAAACAGTGGCAGTCGTAGTCCCGTCGCCAGCCAAATCGTTGGTTTTTGAAGCTACTTCTTTTACCATTTGCGCACCCATATTTTCTAATGGGTCTTTCAATTCTATTTCTTTGGCAACTGTAACACCATCTTTGGTTACAGTTGGTCCACCAAATGATTTTCCAATAATTACATTGCGCCCTTTTGGTCCTAATGTTACTTTTACTGCATTTGCTAATGCGTCAACACCACGTTTTAATCCATCACGTGCTTCTATATCAAATTTTATGTCTTTTGCCATTTTTTTTGTTTTTTGTCTTAATACTTAATACTCAAATCTTGATACTTAATTAGATAATCGCAAGAATATCTTCTTCACGCATGATGAGATAATCTTTGCCGTCAAATTTTAAATCGGTTCCAGCGTATTTTCCATACAATACAGAATCTCCAATTTTAACAGTCATTGGTTCGTCTTTTTTTCCTTTTCCAACTGCAACAACAGTTCCTTTTTGAGGTTTTTCTTTTGCGGTATCGGGTATAATAATTCCAGATGCCGTTTGTGTTTCTGCCGCTGCAGGTTCCACAATAACTCTGTCCGAAAGCGGTTTAATGTTTAATGCCATAATAGTATGATTTTATTAAATTTAATAATTGTTAAATTGTTTTTCAGAAATTATACCATTCAGCTATTTGCTGACAAATTTTCAGTCTAAAAAAAATGCCAGCTTGATTATGCTGGCATGATATTTCTTTTTGACAAAAATTATTTTTTTGGAGTTTCAACGGGTTTTGCCGGAGTGGTAGTTGTGGTTTTTGGTGCAACTGTTTCTTTTTTATCAATGATTTTAGAATCAGTATTGCCCATTATCCCGGGGAAACTTAAGCTAGATAATAGTATTAAAACTATTAATATGGTTGCCAAAGTCCAAGTGCTTTTATCTAAAAAGTCAGTTGTTTTTTGAACGCCACCCATTTGTGTTGAGCCACCTAATGACGACGACAGACCTCCACCTTTAGGGTTTTGAACCATAATTACGATGATCAATAAAAAGCAAACAATTGTTATTAAAACTAAAAAAACTGTAAAATTAGTCATTGTTATAAATTATTATTTTGTTGTAAAATTTTAATATCCGAAATTCGGTCTGCAAAGAAACTACTTTTTTCTGGATATTTCAAAATTAATATTTCGTAGGCTTGCATTGCTTTTGAATATTTTTTTTGTTCTAAATAAACTCTTGCCAAAGTTTCGGTCATTAAGGTAGATGTGTCGTTGGGAATGTTTTCTATTGGCAGATTTATAGTGTCTTTAGCTATGGGAGTTATCTTTGGATTGTTTTCAATAAATTTGTCGATTATAGCTGATTTTTTCTTCTTTTCTTCATCTACAGTAGCATCGTTTTCTACTCTGACAATTGGTTTGAACCTTGACAATTGCAACCATTCCTGAAAAGAATGTTTTTCATTTCTAGAAAATTCTAAAGGTTTGCCTAAAGCCAGTTTCTCGGCTACTTTTTGCTCATCGTTTGTGGCAGCGGATTTGATTGAAGTCAAAATAGATTGTTCTACCGCATCAATAATGGGTTGTTTGGGCGCAACAATAAGATGTTCGCTTGCTATAACACTCATATTCATTAATTCTTCTAGTTTTTTTTCGTACAAACCTTTTTGGATAGCTACAAAGGAGTCAGAAGTAATAAAATCAAATAAAACGCTTCTGTCAGTAGTGTAAGCGGCTGAAACTTTTAAAGCAAAATTATAATTAAAACTATCTTGATTGTACAGATGTTTTAATTTCAACACACGTGCGCTTTGAAAATAAGGAAAAACATTCAAAACATTTTCCAATTTTTGTGCATGCTTGTCATTGATTGCATCGGGTTTATTGAGTAAGTATGTGTAATCTGTTAAGTTCAAATGTATTGAGATTTACGCTTTGCGCTTTTTTCTAATTTGCATTATTTAGTTTAGAAATTGGTATTGATTTACCATTTAGCTAACGATTCGTTGAATATATCTTGTGTAATTCTTTCAAAAATATCGTCTAAAGCTTCTGTCAGTTTTGATCCAACTAATTGTGTAGAACCATCATAATCATGAAAGAATGAAAACTTTTTTTCAAAATTATCGGTTTCTTTATTTTTTTTACTAAATCGAACATTCACCGTAATCGACAACCTGCTTTGAGCGGCTTTCTGATCAGCTGTGGCTGTCATTGGAGCTATTCTATAATCCACAATTTCGCCTTCATATAATAAATCACCATTGGAATTTGTTAGATTCAGATTGGTTTGATTTTGTATAAGTTCTTGAAGTTTGATAGTAAAAATTCTGTCTATTCCTGGTTCGATGAGTGCAGAATTATTTTGAAAATAATTAACCTGAAAGGTCTTTGCGTCAATTTTCCCCGTTCCAGTAAAGTTATACACAGAACAACTGTTAACAATAAAGGCTAGAATTAAAAAAGTTAATAATTTAAAAGATTTCATGGTAACAATTAAAGCCGCTAAAGTAATTATTTATTTTCAATTAAGGAAGCGAATCATCAGTAGTATCAAATAGTAAAATGTAAAATTTTTATAAGTCATACTGCTTAATTTTGCGATAGAGTGTTCTTTCAGAGATGCCTAATTCATCGGCAGCGGCTTTTCGTTTGCCTTTATGGCGCAACAATGATTTTTTGATAAGTTCAATCTCTCGTTGTTCTAATTTCAAAGTTTCTTCTTCTTCAATGGTTTCTGCCACTAAGTAATTAGCATCATCATCGTCTTCAAATTCCTCTTGATCTACCTCATTTTGCGGAGCCATGTTGCTTATTCTTCCCTCTTCTCCAAAACTCGAAACACTTTCTTCTTTTTGGTCAAAGACTTTTTGAATCAAATTCTTATTCATTTCCTGCACTTTCGAACTTCCGTTTTGCATCAGTTCAAAGGTTAATTTTTTCAAATCGTGCAAATCATTTTTCATGTCAAATAATACTTTGTATAAAATATCTCTTTCGGTAGAAAAGTCATTTTCCGATTTTTTTCCGCCAATCACCGATGGTAGATTAGTTCCTTCGATAGGAAGATAGGATTGCAAGGTAAGTAATGAAATTTCTCTATTGGTTTCTAAAACCGAAATCTGTTCCGCTACATTTCGCAACTGTCTAATATTGCCACTCCAGCGGTATTTTTGTAAAAAAGAAACGGCACTATCGCTCAATTTTATGGCTGGCATTTTGTATTTGTGAGCAAAATCGGCTGCAAATTTTCTAAATAATAAATGAATGTCCTCTTTCCGGTCACGCAAGGGCGGCAAAGGAATATCAACCGTACTTAAACGGTAGTACAAATCTTCGCGAAATTTTCCTTTTTCGATAGCGTCAAACATGTTGACATTGGTGGCTGCCACAATTCTAACATTCGTTTTTTGAACTTGAGAGGAACCAACTTTGATAAATTCGCCATTTTCCAACACACGCAGCAAACGCACTTGCGTTGTTAAAGGCAATTCGCCTACTTCATCCAGAAAAATTGTTCCGCCATCGGCGACTTCAAAATAACCCTCACGAGCATTATTGGCACCAGTAAAGGAACCTTTTTCATGCCCAAAAAGCTCACTGTCAATAGTTCCTTCTGGAATAGCACCACAGTTTACAGCTATATATTTTCCGTGTTTTCTATGCGAAAGCGAATGTATAATTCTGGGAATACTTTCTTTACCAACACCACTTTCACCCACCACCAACACCGAAATATCGGTAGGAGCTACTTGTATTGCTTTTTCTATGGCACGATTTAGTTTTGGATCATTCCCAATAATCTCAAATCGTTGTTTTATGTTTTGAACTGTTTCCATTTTATTCAATTGATAATTGACAATTAATAATGGATAATTAATTCCTAATTTTTGAAATTATTAATTATCCACTATATATTATTCATTGTTTTAATTCATTTCACTATACCCAACTGCAGTCCCAATCAAAGTGCCGCTGGTGCAACTGGTAATTTTTACATTTACAAAATCCCCAATCTTATAGTGCTCTCTTGGAAACACCACCACAAAGCTTTGTGAATTGCGTCCTGATAAATCATTGTCTGATTTTTTAGAAACTTTTTCTACTAAAACTTCTACGGTTTTGCCAACAAATTCTTTTGTTCTGATACCGCTGTGCATCCGTTGTAAGTCTACTATTTCTTGTAACCTTCGTAATTTGGTTTCTTCGGTTACATCATCTTTCATTTTTCTTCCTGCTAATGTTCCTGGGCGTTCTGAATACGAATACATATATCCAAAACCATATTTCACTGCTTCCATTAAACTTAAAGTGTCTTGATGATCTGTTTCTGTTTCTGTAGGAAAACCGGCAATCATGTCTTGTGTAACGCTAACTTCGGGGATAATTTGATGTATTTTGTTAATCAGATATAAATATTCTGCTCTTGTGTGCAAACGATTCATTTCCTTTAAAATTCTGTCGCTTCCGCTTTGAACAGGCAAGTGAACATGTTTGCACACATTAGGATATTTGGCAATTATATGCAATACTTCTTCATGCATATCCTGCGGATTGGAAGTCGAAAAACGAATCCGCATCTTCGGGAATTGAACCGCCGTCATTTCCAACAATTGGTCAAATCCAACCGCTGAAGCTTGTTGTATTTCAGTAGCCTTTTCAAAATCTTTTTTCAAACCACCACCATACCAAAGATAACTATCTACATTCTGACCCAAAAGCGTTACTTCTTTAAAGCCATTGTTCCATAAATCTTTAATTTCCGAAAGTATGCTTTGCGGTTCACGACTGCGTTCACGTCCGCGGGTAAAAGGCACCACACAAAACGTACACATATTATCGCATCCGCGTGTAATCGATACTAAAGCGGTCACACCATTGCTCATCAGTCGCACGGGGGAAATATCACCATAAGTTTCTTCTTTCGATAAAATTACATTGATGGCATCTCTGCCTTGTTCAACTTCCTGCAATAAGTTGGGTAAATCCTTGTAGGAGTCAGGTCCAACAACCATATCGACAATTTTTTCTTCGTCCAGAAATTTTTCTTTCAACCGTTCCGCCATACAACCCAGAACGCCCACTTTCATATTCGGATTCACTTCTCGTTTTACCGCATTGTATTTTTCCAAGCGCTTTCGCACCGTTTGCTCTGCTTTGTCCCGAATGGAACAGGTATTTACTAAAACCAGATCGGCTTCTTCCAATACAGTTGTTGTATTATATCCTTGGTTGGTTAATATAGAAGCGACTACTTCACTGTCCGAAAAATTCATCGCGCAGCCATAACTTTCTATAAATAGTTTTTTGGTATTTTCTTTTTTAGGCTCCAAAACAAGACTGCTACCTTGCTTTTGCTCATTAATTTCCTTTTCCATTTATGCTGAATTTATTTCAGTATCTTATATAATGTTCTTCATTATCATTTCCGATTCATCGGGGCAACAAAGATAATACTAAATTATAAAATCTGACAGGATGGCAGTAGCGGTTTAATAAAAGTTTTAGAGCGATTGGTAAGAGCATATTTGGAATCCGAGTTCCCGCTTTCCGCGTTACATGGTAACCGCTGCAATCGGGGCTAGTGAGTTGTAGTCTTTTGTATCAGAGTTGGATATTAAAATGAGTCAATCATCGTGAAAAAAATGCAATAAAACGGTTTTTTAAAAAAAACTAGTACTTTTGCCGACATAAACAATCGGAGTATGGCAAAGAATTTAGTTATCGTAGAGTCACCAGCAAAGGCAAAAACCATCGAGAAATTTTTAGGAAGCGATTACCAAGTAGAGTCAAGCTACGGGCACATAGCCGACTTGCCTTCTAAAGAAATAGGAGTAGATGTCTTAAATGGTTTTAAACCCAAATACGAAGTCTCTGCCGATAAAAAAGCTTTGGTTGCCAAACTAAAAGGATTAGCCAAAAATGCCGAAATGGTTTGGTTAGCTTCCGATGAGGATCGCGAAGGAGAAGCTATTTCATGGCATTTATCCGAAGAATTAAAATTAGACAAAAACAAAACCAAAAGAATTGTTTTCCACGAAATCACCAAAAATGCCATCCTAAAAGCTATTGATAATCCTAGAGAAATAGATTATAATTTAGTTAATGCCCAACAAGCACGAAGGGTTTTAGACAGATTGGTTGGATATGAACTTTCTCCTGTTTTATGGAAAAAAGTAAAAGGCGGTTTATCTGCAGGACGTGTGCAATCGGTTTCCGTGCGTTTGATTGTTGAAAGAGAAAGGGAAATACAGGATTTCAAACCAGTTGCTTCTTATTCGGTAACCGCTGAATTTACCAACGAAGCCGGAAAAGTAGTCAAAGCCAAATTGCCAAAAAACTTCGCCACCAAAAAAGAAGCTGAAGATTTTCTTAATTACAACATCGGCTCCAGCTATAAAGTAGCCGATTTAGAAACCAAACCCACCAAGAAATCACCGGCTGCACCATTTACAACGTCAACGTTACAACAGGAAGCGGCTCGTAAATTATATTTACCCGTAGGAATCACGATGCAAATCGCACAGCGTTTATACGAAGCTGGTTTGATTACTTATATGAGAACGGACAGCGTGAATCTTTCAAAAGAAGCAATTGCCGCGGCACAAGCCGAAATCACAAAATCTTACGGAAGTCAATTCTCAAAACCAAGAACTTTTACTTCTAAAAGCAAAGGTGCGCAGGAAGCCCACGAAGCCATTCGCCCAACCGATATGTCGCGTCACACCGTGAATGTAGAAAGAGACCAAGCACGTTTATACGATTTGATTTGGAAAAGAACATTAGCGTCACAAATGAGTGATGCTGAATTGGAAAGAACAAATGTTAAGATTGAAGCTAATAATCACAACCAAATTTTTCAGGCATCAGGCGAAGTAATCAAGTTTGAAGGATTCTTAAAAGTATATCTCGAAGGCAATGACGATGACGATGAAGAACAAGAAGGCATGTTGCCAGCCTTAAAAGTAAATGAAAGACTAGCCAATCAGCAAATAGTAGCCAAAGAACGATTTACCCAAGCACCAAGCCGCTACACCGAAGCCGCATTGGTAAAAAAACTCGAAGAATTAGGCATTGGTAGACCATCAACTTATGCGCCAACTATTTCAACCATTATTGCAAGAACCTATGTTGAAAAAGGAAGCTTTGAAGGCTTAGAACGAAAATATAACCAATTTGTATTAAAAGCTGGTGAAGTTAAAAGCCAAGTTTTAACAGAAATGACAGGTTCGGATAAAGGAAAGTTGGTTCCAACAGATATTGGAACGATTGTAAACGACTTTTTGGTAAAGAACTTTGCAGCGATTTTAGATTATAATTTCACCGCGAAAGTAGAGCAAGATTTTGATGAAATCGCCGAAGGAAATATCGATTGGGCAAAGATGATGCAAGAGTTCTACGATAAATTTCATCCCAATGTAATTCTGGTTCAAGACACCGCCGAAAGAGAAAGCGGCGAAAGAATATTGGGCAAGGACCCAAAAACAGGAAAACAAGTTATAGTTCGGTTAGGAAAATTTGGTCCAATGGCTCAAATTGGAGAGGCCGATGATGAAGAAAAGAAATTTGCTAGTTTACGACCAGAACAAAACATTGGCAATATTACGCTTGAAGAAGCGTTGAATTTATTTTTACTACCCAAAGCTTTAGGAGCTTATAAAGGAGAAGAAGTTGAAGTAAGTTTAGGTCGGTTTGGTCCTTTTATCAGGTTTGGAAAAGTATTCGTGTCTTTACCAAAAGGAGAAGAACCATTAGATGTAGATTTAGAAAGAGCAAAAGTTTTGATTGATGAAAAAGAATCTGCCGATGCTCCGGTTGCAGTTTATAAAGGTGAGGGTGTTCAAAAGGGAACAGGTCGGTTTGGTCCTTTTTTGAAATGGAACGGCATGTTCATTAATGTGAGTACAAAATATAATTTCAATAATTTATCACAGCAAGACATTGAATCAATTATTGAAGATAAATTACAAAAAAATATAGACAAGGTAATTCACAATTGGGAATCAGAGGGAATTTTGGTTCAAAAAGCCCGTTGGGGAAGATCAGAAATTACAAAAGGCAAAATCAAGATTGAATTGAATAAAGATGTTGATGCCTCCAAATTGACTTTGGAAGAAGTGAAAGAGATGATTGCCAAAAAAACACCCGAAAAGAAAACTGCCGCCAAAAAAGCTACCACGAAAAAAGCAGCAACAAAAAAGAAATAAACTATGGAATTTGACTTTCTTTCACCTGTTGATAACGAAATATTGGAATACATAAATAGATTGTCAACACAGCATTTGGGGAGTAAAATCGCTTTTCACACAGATAAAGACTTTCCAGACATTGATAAAGTAAAAATTGCAATCATTGGTGTGTTAGAAAACCGAGGTGCTACAAATTCCGTAAATGAAATCATTAATTTGAACGCAATCCGAAAAGAATTATATGGTTTATTTCCAGGAAATTGGCATAGTTATATTGCAGATTTAGGAGATATTATAGCCGGAAACTCCTTGGAAGATACATTTTTTGCGTTACAGAAAGTAGCATCAAAGCTTATCAAAAAAGGTACTATCCCTATAATTATTGGAGGTTCACAAGATTTGACTTATCCTATTTACAGGGCATATGATGCTCTAGAACAGATGGTTAACTTGGTAGCTATAGATAGTAAATTTGATTTGGGTAAACAAGATGACAGCATTTCAGCCGACTCTTATCTGACTAAAATAATTCTTAATGAACCGAATAATCTTTTTAATTTCAGCAATGTAGGTTTTCAAACCTATTACAATTCACAAGAGGAAATTGATTTAATCGAAAAATTATATTTTGATGCATACAGACTAGGCGAACTGTCCACTAATATTGAGCTTGCAGAACCCGTTTTTCGCGATGCCGATATTGTTAGTATTGATTTAAATAGCGTAAAATCCTCTACTTCAGGAAATCTAACTACTTTCAATCCAAATGGATTTGACGGAAAAGAAATTTGTAGCTTGTCAAGGTATTCAGGCATCAGTGATAAAGTTAGTTCGATAGGGATTTTTAATCATAATAATTCAAAAGAAGAATCGATTTTAATAGCGCAAATAATATGGTACTTCATTGAAGGGGTTAATTTTCGTTCTAATGAGTATCCATTCACAACAAGAGAAAACTTTTTAAAATATATAGTTCCATTAGAAAGTGAAGATTTAGTTTTTTACAAGAGTAACAAAACAGGAAGATGGTGGATAGAAATAAATTTTTTTGCGGGTCAGCACAATAAACTAAAAAAAAACACGTTATTACCATGTTCACATGAAGAATATTTAACTGCGTGTAACCAAGAAATACCTGAAAGATGGTGGAAAGCACAACGAAAAAATAGTGTTTAATACAATTTAAATAAATATTTCATCATTCAATGCTAATAACATAATATATAGATTACAAAAATATATAAAAATAGCATTTTAGCGTATAAAAATGCATTTTATCGATAAAATATTTTTTTAATACTAACATTAATTCTATTTTTGAATTGTCAATTATCATAATCAAATTTTAGACTGATAAATTTAATATTAATTAATTGCTTTTTTGAAAAATAATAAATAGGTTTACGCCTTAAAAATAATATTCAAATAACCCCAAAATATTCATATGAAGAAGTTCATAACATTCGTGTCACTTTTGGCTTTATTAACCTCTTGTGGTGGGTCAAGCGACAAAGGTGAGTTAGTAGGAGTTAAAGGAAAAAAATGGCACCCAGAAAAACCTTTTGGAATGACATTAATTCCAGGCGGTGCTTTCATTATGGGTAAATCCGATGGTGATTTAGCTAATGTTCAAGATGCACCTACGAAAACGGTTACCGTTAGATCATTCTACATGGATGAAACTGAAATCACAAATAGTGAATACCGTCAATTTGTTGAATGGGTAAAAGATTCTACTATAAGAGTTCGTTTAGCTATCCTTGCTGACGAAGTGGGTCAAACGGCTGGTTCTGCAAAAGGAGGTAAAGGCGGTAAAAGTGGAAAAAATGGAGGAAGTATTGGTGATTTTGCTTTCAATGATACCGATCCTGCGAAGATGACTCCCTATGATAAATACATGTATGAAAATTATTATAGCGTAGGAACTGATGACGATCCTTATGCTGGAAGAAGATTAAATAAAAAGATTAAACTTATTAAAGATACCAAGAAGTATCCTGATGAATACTACACAGAAGTAATGGACACTATGTACCTTCCTATGGCTGAATCTTTCAACGGGTTACGAACCATAGATGTTCGTAAATTGAAATTCAGATATTCATGGATGGACATTCAAGCTGCAGCAAAAGCAAAAACCGGCAAAAGAAGTACTTTCATTAAAACAGAACAACAATTGGTGTATCCCGATACAACAGTATGGATCAAAGATTTTGCTTATTCTTACAACGAACCAATGCATAATGATTACTTTTGGCACCAAGCTTATGCCCAGTATCCAGTTGTTGGTGTGAGTTGGAAACAAGCTAAAGCATTTTGTGCATGGAGAACATTAAACAAAAACTCCTACATTAAATCGAAGAAAAAACATCATGATTTGATTAATACTTTTCGTTTACCAATTGAATCAGAATGGGAATATGCGGCAAGAGGAGGAATAGAATCAGGAACTTTTCCTTGGGGTGGTCCTTATGCTAAAAATGACCGTGGTTGTTTTTTAGCTAATTTCAAACCTAACAGAGGCGATTATGCGGCAGACCAAGCTTTATACACCGTTGAAGCAAAGTCCTATCAGCCAAATGGATATAATTTATACAATATGGCAGGTAACGTTTCTGAATGGACAGATTCATCTTATGATGCTGCTGCTTATGAATATGTTTCTTCTATAAATCCTAACGTTTCAGATTTAAAGAACATGAGAAAAGCAGTTCGTGGCGGTTCTTGGAAAGATGTTGCTTACTTCTTACAAGTAGCCACCAGAGACTTCGAATATGCAGACTCCGCTAGAAGTTATATTGGTTTCCGTACCGTTCAGGATTATATGGGAACTAAAGTGACAAAAAACGGCGCACCTAAAAAGTAATTTCAAAACTAACTTAAATACAATTAACTTTAACTAACTAAAATTTTTATTATTATGGCATTATTAAGCAAAAAAGCAATGAATTTCGCCTACGGTATGGGCGCAGCAGTCGTGATTATTGGAGCATTATTTAAAATTACTCACATAGAATTCGGATTTATTACAGGTAATTTAATGTTGACTATAGGTCTTGTAACAGAAGCATTAATTTTTGGTTTATCTGCTTTTGAACCAGTTGATAATGAATTAGACTGGTCTTTGGTTTATCCTGAATTAGCAGGTGGTGAAGCAAAAGCCAGAAAAGTAAAAACAGAAGATGGAACAGATGCGCAAGGGTTATTGTCTAAAAAATTAGACGCTATGTTGAAAGAGGCTAAAGTGGACAGTGCATTAATGGAAAGTTTAGGAAACAGTATCAAGAATTTTGAAGGAGCTGCAAAAGCCATATCCCCTACAGTTGACTCTGTTGCTTCGACAAAAAAATATGCTGAAGAAATGACCAAAGCTGCTACTCAATTAGAAGCTTTAAACGGTTTGTATAATGTACAATTACAAAGTGCCGAAAGAAATGCGAAAATCAATGATGAAGTTGCCGAAAACAATTTAAAATTAAAAGATCAAATGAAAAGTTTGACTTCTAACCTTTCTACATTGAATAATGTATATGGTGGAATGCTTTCTGCAATGAGTAACAAAGGATAATTAGTTTTATAACTATATATTTTAAACAAAATAATAATTCAAACTAATTAGAAAAAATGGCAGGAGGAAAATTAACCCCTAGACAGAAGATGATTAACCTAATGTATTTGGTTTTCATCGCAATGTTGGCATTAAATATGTCCAAAGAAGTATTATCTGCTTTTGGAATTTTAAATAATAAAATTGAAAGCTCAAATTCGATTACAGATGCAAGAAATGAAAGTTCTTTTGCACAACTTCAACAAAAAGCTAAAGACCAACCATTACAATATGGGGATAAAAAATCAAAAGTTGATAAAATAAGAGCCGTGGCTAAAGAATTTTCAAGTTATGTAGAAAGTATTAAAAGTGAAATAACAAAACCGTTTCCTAAAGACAAAGAAGGAAATTATCCTTGTGAGCAAATGGATAAAAGTGATGCTATTGATAACATGTTCTACAAAGGAGATAAAGAGTCAACAAAAGGTAAGGAATTTTTAGAAAAAATTAAAGGATTTGCCGGAAAAATTAAGGCAATAGGAGGAAGTTCAATTGCAGATGTTGAAATGAAAAAAATTGAAAAAAGATTTGCCACAGCAGATGTTTATTCAGAAAAAGCAGAAGCAAAATTACCATGGTTAGATTATAATTACCATCACTTTCCTTTGATTGCATCGGTTACAAAGTTGACACAATTACAAGCTGACATAAAAACAACCGAAAGTGACGTAATGGAAGGAATGTTTAAATCTGACCTTGTTGCTGCGGCATCATTAACTGCCTATCAGCCAATTGTGGTTCCCGAAAAAACTGCCTTTTTTCAAGGTGAAGCAGTTAAAGGTAAAATTATACTCGGTAAATTTGACCCAAATTTAGTTGCCAAATCGGTAATTGTAAATGGTTCAAGTGTTGTTGCTAAAGCAGGACAAGCTGATTTTTCATTTGGAGCGGGTGCAGTTGGAGAACATGAAATTACAGGTTCTTTTAACTTTGATGAAAACGGAAAAGTGGTTAGCTTACCAATAAAAGGTAACTATGTTGTGGTTCCACAACCTAAATCAGCTAATATTTCTGCAGATAAAATGAATGTGGTTTATAGAGGTTTGCCGAACCCAATGACTATCTCATTTGCGGGAATCTCTGATGATAAGGTCTCAGCTTCGGCTCCAGGTTTAGCGAAAGCTGCTGGAAATGCTGGAAAATATAATCTAAATCCTCCCTCTGGGACTGAAGTAAAAGTTAGTGTTACGGCAAAATTACCTGATGGTAAACCCGTTACAGACAGTAAAATATTTAGAATAAAAAATATTCCTGCTCCAGCGGGTGCTATTGGCGGAAACGTAGGTCTTCAAAAAGGAGCAAAGTCTCGTTTAGAAGTTTCTCAAATATCTGCAGTCTTACAGGATTTCCTTTATGATTTAACTTTTCAGGTAACGCGTTTTAGTTTCAAAGTTCCCGGACAAGCTGCTATCATTGTTAGTGGAGATAGAGTTAATGCACAATGTAAATCAGCTTTGGCTAGAGCATCCAAAGGAGATCAAATAACAATTTTTGACATCAAAACCAAAATTGTTGGTACTAGTGCTGCTATTGTGCCTAAAGATGCAGCACCAGTATTATATGAAATTCAATAATAATTTAAGTTGATAGAAAACCTACTCAAATAACTTATATCGTAAATTATGAAAATTAGAAATATTTTATCAGTAGCTTTTGTGGTAGCATGGAGTACTTTTACTTTTGCTCAATCAAATTTGTTGAATGCCAAAACTCCCGAGGAGATTGGTAAAAAAACACCTGCGCAATTAATCTCCGATAATGATAAACCATTACCTTATGGTTATGTTCATGACAGAGATGTATTGATGGGAAAAACAATTTGGGAGTTTATTGATATTGATGAAAGAATTAATTTTCCGCTATATTATCCTATAGACACTGCCTTTGTAGGTAAAGAAAGAAGGTCTTTATTTGACGTTCTTGTAAAAAATATTAAAAGTGGTAAAATTACCGAAGTTTATGCTGATGATTATTTCAATACCAAAAGAACCTTCAAGGATATGGAATCTTCGTTTACTTATATTGATACTACCAATGTTGGTAAGGACGAAATCAACAATTATTTTGATGAT
Organism: Flavobacterium sp.; assembly: GCF_025352015.1. Classification (GTDB taxonomy): domain Bacteria; phylum Bacteroidota; class Bacteroidia; order Flavobacteriales; family Flavobacteriaceae; genus Flavobacterium. The sequence continues at coordinate 47,519 of NZ_JANXUG010000088.1, read as the reverse complement.
TATAAATCAGGAAGAAAAGTATTAGATAAACAATTTATTAATAAGAAAGAGCTAGATGCTAGTTATATTTCGGGTTATAAGATAAAAGGGTTTTGGTATTTTGACAAACGACAAGGTGAATTGAAGTACCGATTATTGGCGCTTTGTCCCGTAACTCCCGAAGCTCGTGATGCTGGTAATGATAAAGCGGATGTTATAGATTTGTTTTGGGTTTATTTCCCTCCAATTCGAGACATATTGCATGAAGCTAAAGCGTTTAACGACAAAAATTCTGCTATGCCAATTACTTTTGATCACTTACTTAATTCGCGTAGGTTTAACGCTGAAATTTATAAGGAAGAAAATGTATATGGTGATAGACAAATAGAGCAATACATGAAAGACAATGCGCAATCGCAATTGTTAGAATCAGAACGTATCAAAGAAAAAATTCGAGATTTCGAATCAGATATGTGGAATTATTAAAACAGTTTTTTTAAAGTTACATTCAACTCCTGCCTTTATGGTGGGAGTTTTTTTTAGTAATACATAATGGTAGATTATATTATTGTAGGTTCTGGGCTGGCAGGCATTGCTTTTGCTGAAACACTTTTGCAAAACAATAAATGCTTTATGATTTTTGAAAATCAGTCGCAAAATTCTTCTAGGATTGCTGCGGGACTTTACAATCCAGTAATATTAAAACGTTTTAGTCAAGTTTGGAATGCCAATCAACAACTACAAATTGCTATAGAATTTTATAAAAACATCGAAGCCAAACTGCATTTAAAGGTAGATTTTGAAATGCCCATTTATAGAAAGTTCTTTTCGATAGAAGAACAAAATAATTGGTTCACGGCTTCGGATAAACCTAATTTAGCTCCTTTTCTTTCTACTCGTGTTATTCATAAAAAATATACTGCTATTGATGCTCCCTTTGGATACGGAGAAGTGTATAAAACGGGTTTCGTTACCACCGATGTTTTGCTTACAAGTTATCACGAATATCTAAAAAATTTAAATATGTTTAATGAAAATTCTTTTCACTATCAGCAGTTGCACATTTATGATGATCATGTAACGTATCAAAAACTAAAAGCCACCCATATTGTTTTTGCTGAAGGTTTTGGAATGCATGCCAATCCCTTTTTTAACTATTTACCGCTTGATGGTACAAAAGGGGAACTTCTAATTATTAGCGCACCTGATTTGGATATTGATGTTATTGTGAATACCAGTGTTTATATGCTGCCGCTGGGCAATCATCTTTTTAAAGTGGGTGCCACCTATAACTGGGTTGATAAAACCGATGTTCTTACCCAAGAAGGGAAACAGGAACTTATCAGCAAAATCAAAGAAATTATAACGTGTGATTTTGAAATTGTAGCTCATTTTGCCGGAATTCGTCCCACAGTACGCGACCGGAAACCACTTGTGGGCACTCATTCTTTGCATAAAAATTTGCATATTCTGAACGGACTTGGTACACGTGGAGTGATGCTGGCACCAAGTATGGCCCAAGATTTATACCGCCATATTCATATGGGAATTCCTCTTGACAGCACTATTGATATTAAGCGTTATGCTGTTAAGTACTAACTTTTTGGGTTGCTCCCTATGATTTTTTGGTTATCATTAAAAATAATCTCGCAACTTGGTTTGCGAGTCACTGTTTAGATTGTTGCTTGCTATTTATTGAGTGTTGGGTTTTATCAGACGGCAGAAGTAGAGCATCAGACGGCAGAAGTAGAGTATCAGACGGCAGAAGTAGAGCATCAGACGTTAAAAGTAGAGCATCAGACGTTAAAAGTGAAGCATCAGACGTTAAAAGTGAAGCATCAGACGGCAGAAGTAGAGCATCAGACGGTGTATGCTCCTCGACTGGGCTTGGAGTGACAAAGAGGGTGTAGATTTTTGGGTTATACCGACTTTACAGTTATTTATTTCACAAAAGACACTGCCTAATTAGCCCCGATGGGAGCTGGCTGCCGTGCAGCGCGGTCAGCGGGAATAGGGATTACTGAAAACACCCAAGCCTATCGCTACTTATTCTTTCCCAGCTGTTTGATCATAACTCACAAACATATTAATATAAATATTGCGTGATAGCCTTGCAGTGACTGGCATTAAAACAATTAAACTGACAATGATGGCAATGAAGGAAGTTTCTATATTTAGTCCTAGCAGTATTTTGGTTATAATAAATGAAGCTACACCTATTGCGACCGTGAGACCATAATTTACATACATGGCGCCGTAAAAAAAGGAAGGTTCTATTTGATAGTGCAAGTGGCAGTGGTTACAGTGGTTGTGCATTTTGTAAATAGTGTTGAGATTATAAGGATTTTGGTTTACATACATGCTTTCTTCTTGGCATCTTGGACAAGTTCCTGTTAAAATGCTATTTAGTTTGGATCCTTTTTTTAACATTTGCAAAAATTTTAATTTCGTTCAGTTTGGTCTCACGACTTTCGGTCTACAAAGATAATTCTAAAGGAAGTTTTTAGTAGTAATTTGAAATTCTTTTTATGTTAAACATTCACAATTTATCGGTTTCGTTTGGTGGTACGTATCTTTTTGAAGAGGTAACTTTTCGATTAGGTTATGGGGATAGAGTAGGACTTGTTGGGAAAAACGGTGCTGGAAAATCGACGATGCTTAAGATATTAGCAGGCGATTTTAAACCCGATAGCGGACAGATAGCTACTGAAAAGGAAGTTAGAATTGGTTTTTTGCGTCAGGATATAGATTTTGTAAAAGGTAGAACAGTTCTGGATGAAGCCTATCAAGCCTTTGAGGAAATTAAAAAAGCCGAGCTTAAAATTGATGAAATCAATCACCAATTGGTTATCAGAACCGATTATGAAAGTCAGAGTTATTCTGATTTGATTGAGCAGTTGAGTGATGTTACACATCATTTTGAAATATTGGGAGGTTATAATTATGTGGGAGATACCGAAAAGATTCTTTTAGGATTGGGTTTTAAAAGAGAGGATTTTGAAAACCAAACCGATACTTTTTCGGGTGGATGGCGTATGCGGATTGAGTTGGCTAAATTATTATTGCAATCGAATGATATTTTGCTTTTGGATGAGCCTACGAACCATTTAGATATTGAAAGTATCATTTGGTTAGAAGGGTTTTTGAGAAATTTTCCTGGCGTGGTGGTGATTGTCTCGCATGATAAAATGTTTTTAGATAATGTGACTAATAGAACTATTGAAATATCATTGGGGAAAGCGTATGATTTTAACAAACCCTATTCGCAATACTTGGTTTTACGTGAGGAAATCAGAGAAAAACAATTGGCTACCCAAAAAAATCAAGCCAAGAAAATTGAAGAAACCGAGAAGTTAATTGAAAAGTTTAGGGCCAAAGCTTCGAAAGCCTCGATGGCACAATCGCTTATTAAAAAATTAGATAAAGTAGAACGCATTGAAGTAGATGAAGACGATAATTCGGTGATGAACATTTCGTTTCCAGTTTCGCAAACCCCAGGGAGAGTAGTTATTGAAGCCGACCATGTGACAAAAGCCTACGGCGAAAAAGTGATTCTAAAAGATATTTCCCTACTAGTAGAGCGCGGTAGTAAGATTGCTTTTGTGGGTCAAAACGGTCAAGGAAAATCAACCTTAATTAAAGCAATAGTGAACGAGTTCAAGTTTCAGGGTGCTATAAAACTGGGTCACAATGTGCAGTTGGGTTATTTTGCTCAAAACCAAGCCGAATATTTAGACGGAGAAATCACTTTATTAGAAACCATGACCAATGCCGCTACTGACGGTAATCGTTCAAGAGTTCGCGATATGTTGGGTTCCTTTTTATTTCGTGGTGACGATGTAGAGAAGAAAGTAAAAGTGCTTTCGGGAGGTGAACGAAACCGATTGGCATTGTGCAAGTTGTTATTGCAACCCATCAATGTGTTACTGATGGATGAACCTACAAATCATTTAGATATTAAATCAAAAAATGTATTGAAAGCTGCTTTGAAAAAATATGAAGGCACGTTACTTTTGGTATCACACGATAGAGATTTTTTGCAGGGGATGTCGAACATTGTTTATGAATTTAAAGATCAAAATATTAAAGAATATTTGGGGGATATCAACTACTTTTTAGAACAAAGAAACGCGGTAAATATGCGTGAAATAGAGAAAAAAGATGTTGTGCTTGAAACAAAATCAACTACCAAAAACATCTCTTATGAGGATCAAAAGAAAAGCAAATCGTTACAAAACCGTTTGAGCAAAATAGAAAGCCAAATCAAGCAATTGGAAATTGATATTCAAAACGATGATAAAGCTTTATCTTCTAATTATAATAAGCATGTCGAAGACGCTACTTTTTTTATGGCTTATAACAAGAAAAAAGCCGAATTAGATAAATTGCTTGATGATTGGGAAATTGTTCAGGGTGAGATAGATTTTAAGTAATCAAACCAATTTTTTTGGAGTGTGCTATTGCTTCTGAACTTTCTTTAAAATAACACACTTCTACATGCAAGCTTTCTAGATTTTTTAGTAATAATATCGTTCTTTCTTTTTTAGAATTTCCGGTTTGTCGTATGTAAACCGCTTTTACATTTACAGGAAAAATTTTGCAGATATTCTCATATAAATATGGGTCATTTTGCGAATCATCACCTAACAGCGTGTATTGCAAATTTGGATAAAATTCTAAAATGTGCTTAATCTTTTCAAATTTATGATTGTGATCTCCACGACCGGTAATAAATAAATCGGTTAAGCTGGTTTTAATGTCTTTCAACAGCAAAACGGCTTTGGGTAATTTATTAATTTCGGCAAATTGAGTAATAAAACGATACAAATTCCATTCGCTGCTCGACACATAAAAGAATACATTTTGTTCGGTTACATTGTTTTTGCCTGCGGTACTCAACGCTTGATAATGCGCTACAACGTCGCGATAAACACGTCGATCATAAACGTTTTTGAACAATAAAATAGACATTTTCTTAAAAGGATTTCTAGTATGCGAAACTAAAAAAGTGTCGTCAATGTCTGATATGAATCCAAAATTTCCTTCATGAGGTTTAATAAAACTTCCAACGGCTTTAATTTCTTCATTTTTATAAAAAATACTTACGGTATAATTTATCCAACCATAAATTGATTTTTCAGTCAGCGGAATACAAAATTTAAAATAACCGTCGTCTAACGTTTTCGTGTGGATTTGTGCATTATTGTGTTCTAAATAAACATCTGTATTGCCCAGAGTTGCAATACGAAACGATCTAATTACAGAAGTTGCATTTTTAAAATTCTTCTTTTGAAAATCGTAATCTTCCTTCGAGTTAGATTTAAAAACGTGCCCCATCACAATTAATTCTTGGTCGTTAGCATATCCACGATATAATTTTAAAAAGGGCTTCACTTAATTTTATACATTTGAGTTTAGCTGAACAAAGTACAAATAATTTAGGAAATACAATTTATGACAGCAAATAAGAAATATATTTTAGTACTAAATCCCATTTCCGGAGATGTTGATAAAACTGAAATTTTAGTAAAAACTTTAGCATTTGCCGAGAAATTTAAAGTAGAAATCATTGTGTTTGAAACTTCTAGTAACGATGATGAAAAAGCCATAAGAAGTTTGTACAATGTGCATAAACCACAACGAATATTGATTGCTGGCGGGGATGGAACAATAAAAATGGTAGGCGAAGCACTAGAGCAACAAGATGTCATTTTTGGAATTATTCCTGCAGGTTCAGCCAATGGTTTGGCGGCAGCTTTAAACTTGCCAGCTACCATTGAAGAAAATCTATCTATAGCTTTTCACAATCATTTTATGGAAATGGATATGATTTCTATCAATGGTAAAAAAAGTATTCATTTAAGCGATTTAGGGTTGAATGCAGCACTTGTCAAGAATTATGAAAATGGTTCTACACGGGGCAAACTGGGTTATGCTTTACAAGTAATTACTACTTTAACCGAATTGGAAGAACCTTTTTTTGCTAAAATAGAAGCCAATAATGAAATAATCGAATGTACTGCACGAATGATTGTAATCGCGAATTCTCAAAAATACGGGACAGGCGTAACCATTAACCCGGATGGAGTCATGAACGATGGGAAATTTGAATTAGTAATTTTAAAGAACCTAGATTTATTGGTTTTCGGAAAAATAATTACTGGAAATATTCCAATTAATACCGAAGATATTCAAATTATTTCTACCGATAATGCAATAATTACCACCATTACACCCGTTTGTTTTCAAATTGATGGAGAATATATTGGTGAAGAAACACGATTGGATATTATGATTTTGCCGGCTCAAATGAAAGTTGCAGTTCTTTAAAATTTTATTCTGAATCAAAAACAAAATTGACATAAGTCGTGTCTTTTTTGGTGTCGAATACCACTTTTCGATTGGGTTTATTTTGTAATTCAAAATTGCCATTTACGATACATTTTCCTTCTGCAAAAAGATAGCCAGTTTGCGTAACGATAACCGCTTTATACAAGCTGTCTTTTATTACTTCTTTCATAGGATAATCGTTTTCCCAGTTCAATGGCTTACCATTACCACGAATTCCAACAGTTTTTATGTTTTTTACTTTAGAGACATCTAGTGTTACTACAACTACTCTTTGATACGCTTTTTGAACACAGGCATTCGCTAGAATAAGTAGTGCAATGAGAATAAATAATGTTTTCATAATGCAGTTTTTTTACGAGTTAGTAAATAATCAACACCAAATCGACCCGAACCTAGAATCAGATAGAATGTCCCCACCCATAGAAATCCCGTTGCTGGCAGGCAGTTCCATAAACCATTCTGAATTTGTTACATAAAAATCGCTACAAGCATTGTGCACAAGATTAAGAAAGAAGCTATTCGGGTTTGAAATCCCAGTATTAAAAAAATGCCGCCGACAGCTTCGCTAAAAGCACCCATCCAAGCAAAAAAAGCTGGAGCGACAGCAAATATTCCACCATACGACGCTTACATCATTTGGAAACCAAAAGGCTACTTCAAATAATCCTAGATTATTTTCGGGAGGCGACCACGACAATCCGAATTTTGCCGCACCAAAGTTGGAGCTTAATAGAAATCCGCAAGTAATTCCGGGAATGGCAAATAAGAAATCTTGCCAACAAAATGGCATTTTAATTGGGTTTGTGAGTTGATTTATTATTCTCATGGTGATTTGTTTGATGATTGAAACTACTATTAATTTTTATATCCCATAGATAATCCAGTATCTCCAGTAACATATAAATTAACCGATGCTTCTTCGCTAGATTTATTTTCGATAACAAGCGCGGTATTGCTATCGGCATTTACTTTAACAGTTTCATTAGGACTAACTATAATTGGCGAATGGGTGCCTCCAGTTATAGGAGCCATAATTATTTTTAAATTATGATTGGAAACATTTTTTAGTTTTACCTGAAAAGTTCCGTGTTCATTGTTACCTAAAACAAAACTGTCGTTTGGTTTAATAATGGTGTTAGACGTTAAAGAACCAAACACGCCACAAGAAGTAATGATTAATGCCAAAAATAAGGTTGTAATAATTGTTTTCATTTTTTGAAGTTTTAGGAAACCTTTTGTTGGGTTTCTGATTATTTAATGCTGCAAAGTTGTAGCAACATTCAAACGCATACGCTTCAAATTATAATTTGAGCCAAAATAAATAGATCTCAAATTATTAAATTAAAAAAAAGTGAGGTAAATAAAGGGTTTTAGTACAAGACTTATTAAAAGTATCAAATTGTATTTAGGTATTCTTTGGGCGAAAGTCCCGTATTTTTTTTGAAAGCTCGGTTAAAAGTTGCTTTTGAGTTAAATCCGCTATCAAAAGCGATTCCGAGTAAGGTTGATTTTTTATGTTCGCCGTTTTCAAAATTTTGTTTTACCGCTTCTACTCTGAAGTTGTTGATAAAGTCATTAAAGTTCATTTGAAAACCTTGATTGATAGCTTTTGAGATTACCGATGCATTAGTTTCTAATTTTTTGGCAATATCTGCCAATGTTAATTCAGGATTTTGATAGAGTTGCTGCTCTTTAATGAGTAATTCTAATTTTACTTTCCAATTTTCAATTTCTGGAGAAGTTTCAGGTTCATAAACTTCATGTTCCACATCAATGATTACTTTTTCTAACGGTGCATTATTGGATAAAAGCAAAACAGGTTTCTTATCGAAGACCGAAATTTCAAAAGGTATTTTGGTTACTACCAAATTGGCATACCCAGAAATTGCTACATAATACATAATGATCGAGAAAAAAAGATAAAACCACCACGATCCTTGATAAGAGTTTAAAGCAGGATAAATTAGAATTACAATATCGAAAACAATAGGCAAAAGCAACATAATTAAAAACGCATACAAATAGGCTTTTATCCATTTGAATAAAACACTGTCGGCATAACTTACTACTTGAAACATGAGTTTTCGGTACAAATTATAATACCGAATAGACATTATGAAGTAAATTAACATTGAAATCAACCCTGTTTTTTGATACCAATCATCAAAATCTTTGTCCATTCCATCTTTATAAAAATAATAATCATGGATAATTATTTTATCATAAATCCACATGAATAGCGAATATAGGACGTATAAAATACCTAGAATAAAATGTAAAAAATTACTTTTGGTTAATCGAAAAGAAGGATTTAAAAGGCTTTGAGTGTAGAAGTAAATTACAGGACCTACAAAAAAAAGATGCTGAAACGGTGTATAAAACAAAAAGTCACGATACGGCTGATTGTCATACCAGCCTGCAAAACCAAGCATCCAAGGAGCAATATATAAACTGCACAAAAAGATAAAAAGGCTTAACCAATAACTGGAATTACTACCTGTTTGTATGCCTTTTTTTAACAAAATACTGCTATAAATGATTCCTTGTGAGAAGGTTATAAGAAGAAGGGAAGAATAAAATCCAAATTGGAAAAGCATAAATCAAATTTAGTTAAAGATATATAATTTTAGTTTTCTTTAAATGGATGTCTTTGTTGCCAAATCATTTCAGGCTCTAACCGAGGAAAAATTTTAGGTAAAAGCTTATTAATCCATCGATTTTTGTGAAACATAAACCCCGACATCATAATGGGTTGTGCACCGATTGAGCTTTTTATTTCAAGCGCAGTTCTGCCAAAGATGATTCGTTTAAAATGATTTTCGATTCCAAATTCGGTCATATTATACAACATATTCAAATATAACATTTTCTCTTTTTGTACTTTTTCATCATAGCCCAAAAAATAGGTTTCTAGCGTATCTCCGTTTTGAAAAATGGTGTGAAACCCAACTAAAAGATGGTTATCAAAATAACCAAATAATTTAAAATGTTTGGGACATTTTTTCTTAAAAGTAGAAAAGTGACTTTCTGATAAAATAAAAGTGTTAAACGAGGCATTTTTGGCTACAAATTTATAAAATTCATAAATTTTAGCTTCGTTTTGTTCGATTTTTTCTAACGATAATTCTTCGATTGCTATTCCAGTAAATTTTTTTCGAGCCCGTTTATACTGGTCTCTATATTTTTTTGTCAACTCTCGATTATAATCTTCTTTTGATTTCCACTTTGTATTCAAATTCAAAATCATATTGGGTTGCGCATGGATTTCGTAGATGTTTTTAAAATCAAACTTTTTAAGTTCGGTGGCTTCTATTTGATAAAAATCTTTGAAAGTAATTAAATGTATAGTGATGTTTTTTTGTTTCAAAAAAACGAGCATTTCAGCACAATATTCAAGCATTATTTTACTTATCGTTTCAAACGATAAATGCTTTTTATAAGCATAACTGTTATGTCCCGATACTAGATTATTGCCTAAAAAAAGCACATGACCTGAAAAATTTTTGAAGATAAAATTTCTAATATAAGTTTTGATGCATTGATCTCGTTCGCCAAATGATTCCAACTTATTAATATCTAAATATTGCGTCAAGGCTACTCCTATTAAAATATCGTTTTCATAAATACCAATGTAGTAACACCGCATATTGATGGGTGAAGAATCTTCTAAAACTTTCAAATAAGGTGTTTGTAAAAATGCATTTTCAACGGCAACTTCATCCCATGAAGTAGGAAGTTCTGATAGCGAAGCGTATATTTTATAAGTAAATGTTTCCAATAGGCTAAAAAAATCGCCCTACAAATGTAGCGCGATTGGTATATAATAAAATGTTAATTATTGCATCATACAGATAATTCCTCCCATAATCATAAAGCAAACAATCCAAAAACCACTTGTTACCATAACGTATTTAAAAGTTCTTCTTTCGTACAAAGCATTGGTTCCTACCACAGGAAGGATCATAAATAATCCTGCCATGAAACCATGTAATGCGCCATGTTTGAAAGTTCGGTAAGCAGTTCCATAATCAGTCATAAAAGCGTTGTAGGAGGGTAAAGCTTTTGAAGGATTACCTCCAACCATTCCTAAAGCTCCAAATTGATGAATAACTAACATTTGTAAAATAAATGCAATAAGAAAAGCATACAAGAAAGTAAAAGCTAACATTTTGAACATGTTACCTCCTTTCATCTCTACTTCTTTCAATCCTATTTCTTTCATCCAAATGTTTCCAAAAACTTTTGGGTTGTACCAAATAAATCCAACAACTAATGTTGAAAAAGCAGCAAGTAAAATTGCAATCCAATTGATGTTCATAATTTAATGTTTTAATGGTTAGTACATCAAATGTAAAAAATAATATTCAAATGAATTTTTTGAAGTTTTTTTCAATTATATTATAAAGTTAAAACATTATTATAAGATAAATATATATAAAATTACACATTAAATGTATTTTGTCGATTTTATTTGTTTTTAAACGACAATTCGCATAATTTTACATCGTCATAACCCACAAACCTTAAATGATATGAAAACATTTTTTACCTACATCGCATCACTTTTTATTTCAGCATCACTTTTTGCAGAAATATCTTCAACCGAAAAAAACGCTTTAATAAAATTGAACAAAGCCACTAAAGGTTCACAATGGATTAATAAATGGGATTTAAAATCGCCTGTTTCCACTTGGTACGGTTTAGAAATCCAAAACGATAGAGTGATATCTATTAAATTGGTCAACAACAATCTTGCGGGACAGCTACCATCTGAACTGGGTGATTTGTCCTCGTTGCAAGTTTTAAACTTATTTAGAAATAATATCTTTGGCGCATTGCCAACATCTATTGGTAATTTGAAAAATTTGACTAAACTAAACATTGCATTTAATCAAATATCAGGTGCTTTACCTGAATCATTAGGGAACGCTACTCAATTAAAATCGATTGAAATGCACATGAACAGATTAACAGGGCAATTACCAGTTGCTGTGGGAAATTTGATAAATTTAGAAACATTGTCTTTATTCAATAATGAAATCGAAGGTCAAATTCCATCTTCATATTATAAGCTAAAATCATTGAAAGTATTGTTGTTAAACAGTAATAAACTAACAGGAAAATTAGAAAAAGAAGTTTCCAATCTTTCTTCATTAGAGACGTTAAGTTTATTTGAAAACAAAATGGATGGGCAAGTTCCTTTTGATTTAGAAAAATTAGGAAAACTTAAAGAAATGAATATTTCTTATAATATGTTCAACGGATTAGTTTCTAAAAACTTATCTAAATTAGATACTTTAAATATGACAATGGTGAATAAGCAAGGTGTTGCAACGACTTTAAAGGTAAGTATCGATAAAAATTCGGCGTTTGCTGCAGATGAATAATTTTTTGTTTTTTTTGTTATAAAATTGAATTTTTGTTAGGTCAAAAAGGTCTTGAGAAATCAAGACCTTTTTTATGTTTAAAAATTATTCAGTTGCTACTAATTTTGAAGTGCTTCTATAAATATATTCATTGTAGATGTGTCTTCTCGCAAAACGGCTGGGAGATTCCGCATTTACCATTTTGATATAAATGGGTCTTAAAACACCAAAATATTCAAACGCACTGCCATCCAAGAAAGTAATGTATAGCACACCTTTTTCATAATAAAAATCAGCAATGTTGGTACTTGTTGAGATTCTTGTATATTCGGTTCTGTCTTTATCCAAGGTTTCAGGCGCAATGCTTACCAAGAAATGATAGGCCGCAATAATTTCTTTACTTTTCTCCTCGGCGAGTTCTCGTTCAGCATCTTCTGAAATAGCATCAGGATGCATGTCTTTCATGCAATTTCTGTAAATGGTTTTAAGCTCTTTTAAAGTAGCTGTTTTTGTAACACCGAGTAACGTTCGGTATTCGATAATTTTTTTTGTATTCATTTTGCTGGAATATAAACCTTTAAAGGTTTTTAAATTTTTTGCAAAAGTAGTTCTTTACATGAGATATATATAAGAAGACATTCAAAAATTATTTTTTTATTTTTATATGTTGTGTATGTCGATTTTGGTTGTATATTTGCACTTCAAACAGCGCGGGATAGAGCAGTAGGCAGCTCGTCGGGCTCATAACCCGAAGGTCACAGGTTCGAGTCCTGTTCCCGCTACTAGAAACTAAAAACCGAAAACACTAATTGAGTTTTCGGTTTTTTTATTATAATTTAAATGAGTCATAAAGCAGGTTTTGTCAATATTATAGGAAACCCAAACGTGGGCAAATCAACCTTAATGAACGCTTTTGTTGGGGAACGCTTGTCGATAATAACTTCTAAAGCACAAACTACACGCCATCGAATCCTTGGGATTGTAAATGGCGATGATTTTCAAGTCATTTTATCAGACACGCCAGGAATAATCAAACCAGCTTACGAAATGCAAAAATCAATGATGGATTTTGTGAAGTCTGCTTTTGAAGATGCCGATGTATTGCTTTATATGGTCGAAATTGGTGAGAAGGAACTTAAAGATGAAGATTTCTTTACCAAAATTATTCATTCTCAAATTCCGGTGTTGTTGCTTTTGAATAAAATCGACAAATCAAACCAAGAGCAACTAGAAGAACAAATCGCGTTGTGGACAACTAAAGTACCTAATGCCGAGATATATCCGATTTCGGCTTTAGAAAATTTTAATGTAAAAGAAGTTTTTGCTCGAATTATGGAATTGCTTCCATTTTCACCACCTTATTATCCAAAAGATGCATTGACCGATAAACCTGAACGTTTTTTTGTCAACGAAACCATTCGTGAAAAAATCTTGCTCAATTACGATAAAGAAATCCCATACGCTGTAGAAATTGAAACAGAAGAATTTTTGGAGGATGAAAAAATTATTCGCATTCGTTCCGTTATAATGGTCGAAAGGGATACTCAAAAAGGAATTATTATTGGTCACAAAGGTGCTGCTTTAAAAAAAGTAGGAATGCAATCGCGCATAGATTTAGAAAAGTTCTTTGGCAAACAAATTCACATCGAATTGTATGTAAAAGTCAACAAAGACTGGAGAAGCAATGCTTATCAATTGCGCCGTTTTGGATACAATCAAAAATAGATGGTTTCTAATCGAATAACGATTTTAAGTTCCTGATGTTCCTAAAATTAGGGAATCATAAATCGTTAATCATTAATCTTAAATCTAAAACCGTACTTTTGCAAAAAAAATTCAGCCATAATCAAGAAGATAACACTTATTATGCTCAAGATTTATTTCATCTCACTTATAGTTGAAATCTAATATCAAAAATAAAAATGAACAATATTGTAGCCATAGTAGGAAGACCAAACGTAGGTAAATCTACTTTTTTTAATCGACTAATTCAAAGAAGAGAGGCTATTGTTGACTCGGTGAGTGGTGTTACACGTGACAGAAATTATGGAAAAAGCGAATGGAACGGAAAAGAGTTTTCCGTAATAGATACAGGTGGTTATATCAAAGGTTCAGACGATGTTTTTGAAGCAGAAATTCGCCGGCAGGTTGAATTGGCTATTGATGAAGCCGATGCGATTATTTTTGTGGTTGACGTTGAAGAAGGAATTACGCCAATGGATGCCGAAGTAGCTAAATTACTGCGTAAGGTAACAAAACCCATATTATTAGCGGTTAATAAAGTGGACAATGCGATGCGCGAAAAAGATGCTATCGAGTTTTACAATCTGGGTCTTGGGGAATATTTTACCATTGCCAGTATCAGCGGCAGCGGAACAGGAGATTTGCTAGACAAACTAGTAGAAGTTTTACCGGAATTGCCCGAAGTAACCGAAGAAGAAGCTGCCTTGCCTCGGTTTTGCGTTGTGGGTCGTCCCAATGCTGGAAAATCGTCGTTTATCAATGCTTTGATTGGAGAAGATAGATACATTGTTACCGATATTGCAGGAACAACTCGCGATGCTATAGATACCAAATACAACCGTTTTGGTTTTGAATTTAACTTGGTAGACACTGCCGGAATTCGCAGAAAAGCTAAAGTAAAAGAAGATTTAGAATTCTATTCCGTGATGCGTTCCGTGCGCGCTATCGAGCATTCGGATGTGATAATATTATTGATTGACGCTACGCGCGGGTTTGAAGGACAAGATCAAAGTATTTTTTGGCTTGCCGAAAAGAACCGAAAAGGGATTATCATTTTGGTCAACAAATGGGATTTAATCGAAAAAGACACCATGTCAACCCGCGATTATGAGGCTAAAATAAGAGAAGAATTAAAACCATTTACCGATGTGCCGATTCTTTTTGTATCAGCATTAACCAAACAACGGTTGTTGAAAGCCTTGGAAGAAACGGTAAAAGTATTTGAAAACCGAAAACAACGCATTCAAACTTCCAAGTTCAACGACTATATGTTGAAGTTGATAGAAGCTTTTCCTCCCCCCGCCTTGAAAGGAAAATATGTGAAGATAAAATATTGTATGCAATTGCCAACACCCACACCACAGTTTGTGTTTTTTGCCAATTTACCACAGTATGTTCAAGAAGCCTATAAACGTTTCTTGGAAAATAAAATACGCGAACACTGGGATTTTTCGGGAGTGCCGATAGATATTTACATTAGAGAGAAATAAAAAAGCTCGATCATAATTATCTTTTTTATTTATTTAAGATTAGCATTTTACCAACTTCCGCCAGAACCACCGCCGGAGAATCCTCCGCCGCCAAAACCGCCTCCAAAACCGCCACCTCCAGAAGAACCACCACCAAAACCGCCACCACCAAAACCACCACGACCAAGGCTGCTCAACAAAATAATATCAGCCAATCCCATTCCGCCACCGCCAGAGTTTCCTCCGCCACTATTTCTGTTTTTGATGATTATAATAAATAAAACAACAAAAATGATGATTATCGGAATTATGGGAAAGGTTCCACCTTTATTGGTTTGCTTTCTTTCGCCTTTGTATTTTCCTTTAAAAACATCAAAAAGTGCATCAGCTCCTTTGTCTAGACCGTTATAATAGCTTCCAGCTTTAAATTCGGGAATGATAATGTTTCTACTGATTTCGCCACCAATTCCGGCGGTTAATCTATCTTCAAGACCGTAGCCAGGCGCAATCCATATTTTGTGTTCCGCTTTAGCCAAAAGAACCACCACACCATTATCGTTTTCTTTACTGCCGCCAATTCCCCATTTCTGTCCCCATTTGGGAGCCAAAAGACCAATATCTTCGCCTTTTAAACTTTGTATAGTTATGATCACAATTTGTGTTGACGTACTATCAGAGTAGCGAATTAGTTTTTCTTCTAATTGTGTTTTTTCCTGCGCGCTCAATACATTGGCATAATCATATACAGAAGTTTGTATATCAGGTTTTATAGGGATTTCAAATTGAGCAAAACTCAAATAACTACTAAAGAGTCCAACCATAAAAAAGAGGATTTTAGAAACTCTTTTAGAATTTTTTCCAGTACGTTCCCAATTATTCGCATGGATTGGTCGGGTCGTAATTTGTAATTCGTACTTCGTAATTTCCATAATTTATCCTTTTGATATTTCGTTAGAAAGTTCGTTGGTATCGTCTTCTTGATGAGGAAAATATTTTTGAAGTTGATCACCAGCTTTTAAAATGCCTTCAATCAAACCTTGTTTGAAATTACCATTTTTAAAATGGGATAACATCACTTCTTTAGCTGAATCCCAAAAAGTATCTGCTACTTTATCGTGAATTCCTTTATCGCCATAAATAGCAAATTGTTTGCTGCTTACCGCTACGTATATAATGACACCATTACGCTCATGGGTTTTTTCCATATCAAGTTGATGAAAAACCTCCACAGCTCTTTCTAAAGGCGACATGGCAAATTGCTGCGACTGTTCGTCTTTATGGCTCGAGCCATTTTCTAGATGTACTCTAATTTCGCCAGAAGTATTTTTTTCGGCTTTACCGATAGCTTCCACAATAGCTTGTTCCTCGTCACGAGTTAAAAATGCTTCTACTTTAGACATAGCTCTATTTTTTAAATCTCTTTTTGGAGAGGTTGAATCTTTAGAATTTTACTTGAACAGGTTTGTCTGCGCCTTCAACAGCTGCAAAGTATGGTTTTTCTTTGTAGCTCAAGAACCAGCTCTGCGGAATGGCCAATACATAACCGTTGTAGTCTTGAACTGCTTCGTTAAACCGTGTTCTTGCCGTCAAAATTTGATTTTCTGTACTTGCTAATTCATCCTGCAATTTTAAGAAATTTTCGTTAGCTTTTAATTCAGGATAGCGTTCTACCGAAACTAATAATTTTGATAAAGAGGAGGACACTCCTGATTGTGCCGAATTAAATGCTGCTAATTGCTGTGGAGTTACATTGCTTGGGTCGATAGTGATAGATGTTGCTTTTGCACGAGCTTCTATGACCGCTGTTAAAGTGCTTTTTTCAAAGTCGGCCGCACCTTTTACCGTGTTTACCAAGTTGCCAATCAAATCATTTCTTCTTTGATAAGTAGTTTGAACATTCCCCCATTCTTTATTCACGGCTTGATTTTTTTGCAATCCAGTGTTTTTGATGCCAACTACCCAAAAAGCAATCATCAAGATTAATCCAATTCCAATAATCCAAGGTAAAAATTTTTTAAAATCCATGTTTGTTTAATTTAAAGTTTGTTTTATTATTTTTTTAGTTTTTATAATTGATTCTTAATTTGTAATAACTGCATCTTAACCCCTTCTAGTTTGCTAATAATTTCATACTTATCCAAGGTTTTCTTTTGCCCTTCTTTGAGATGTGTTTTCGCGCCTTCCAATGTAAAGCCTCGTTCTTTGACCAAATGATAAATTAATTGCAAATTTTTCACATCTTCTGGGGTGAACATTCTGTTGCCTTTCGCATTTTTTTTGGGCTTCAAAATTTCAAATTCTTTATCCCAAAAACGAATTAAAGAGGTGTTCACCTTGAAAGCTTTAGAAACTTCTCCAATGCTGTAATATCTTTTATCTGCTTTTAATTCTATCTGCATTTTTCGTGTGCTTTAGTTATTCAAAAATCAAAATTCATCAATCTTAAATCGTTAATCTTAAATCGTTAATCTAGCGATTGATTTTCTTGATTTGCCACTTTTGAAATGGCAGTATATTCGGCTGCCGAAATATTTCCGTAATAAAAATTTATGGGGTTCACCACTTTTCCATCTTTATGCACTTCATAATGCAAATGCGGCGCTTCACTTCTTCCGGTACTTCCCACATAGCCAACTACATCACCACGCTTTACACGTTGACCAGCCCTGCAATTATATTTGCTCAAATGCCCGTACAAAGTCAAATATCCAAAACCATGACTAATTTCAATATGATTTCCATAACCCGATTTTGAATTGTCCGCACTTACCACAACTCCGTCACCGGTAGCAAATATAGGAGTGCCAGTTGCGGCGGTAAAGTCCATTCCTTCATGCATTTTTCTAACTTTTGTAAAAGGATCGCTACGGTAGCCGAAGCCCGAAGCAATACGTTTTAGCTGCTCATTTTTTACCGGTTGAATGGCTGGAATAGCTGCCAACAGTTTGTTTTTTTCTTTAGCTAACTTCAATATTTCATCCAATGATTTGGATTGAATCGCTAATTCTTTAGAAATAATATCTACTCGTTTAGAAGTAGTAATAACCAGTTCGGAGTTATTAAATCCTTCTAATTCTTTGTATCGATTTACTCCGCCAAAACCTGCTTTTCGTTGTTCCTTTGGTATAGGCGAGGTGTTAAAATACGCTCTGTACACATTATTATCTCTATCGGCAACTTCGCTTAATACATCATCTACTTCGTCCATTTTTTTATTCAAAATGGCGTAACGCAATTTCATAGTTTCAATTTCACGAGCTTGCAAGCGGTCTTTTGGGGTGTCTAAAAGCGAAGTGTTCAGTAAAGCCACAAAACATAAAAACCCAAAAAGAGCAGAAGCAAGCAAAAACAAACCAAAATATCCCAATTTTTTTGATAGTTTTGGATTTATTTTGCGATAAGCTAAACTTTCGGTATCGAAATAATACTTTACTTTCTTCGCCATTTTTTATTTTATACTATTTTTGTGAAGTTTTTATCAAACGATGGTTATACGAACAAATTTAACAAATGTTTCAATTCAATCTGAACTTGTTTCAAATTCTTTTAATTTTTTTTAAGAAATGTATTTGGTTATGTGGTTATTTGAAATAGAAAAATCATGAACATACCAAAATATCCAAATCAACAAATAACCACACAACCGAATAAATATAAAAATGAAATCAAAAGACATTCGAAAAGCATATCTTAATTTCTTTGAAAGCAAAGGACATTTAATTGTTCCTTCCGCGCCAATCGTTTTAAAAGATGATTCAACCTTGATGTTCAACAACTCGGGGATGGCGCAGTTCAAAGAATACTTTTTAGGTAACGCAGTTCCAAAAAGTAAACGAATTGCCGATACTCAAAAATGCCTTCGTGTTTCAGGAAAACACAATGATTTGGAAGATGTTGGTTTTGATACGTATCATCATACCATGTTTGAAATGTTAGGAAATTGGTCGTTTGGCGATTATTTCAAAAAAGAAGCATTGGATTGGGCTTGGGAATTCTTAACCGAAGTTTTAAAGTTAGACAAAGACCGTTTATATGTTTCGGTTTTTGAAGGCAATCCAGCCGAAAATGTTCCTTTCGACCAAGAAGCATTCAATATTTGGAAGCAATATGTTCCTGAAGACCGAATTATTCTTGGAAATAAAAAAGATAATTTTTGGGAAATGGGCGATCAAGGTCCGTGTGGTCCATGTTCCGAAATTCATATTGATATTCGTTCCGATGAAGAAAGAACAGCAGTTTCAGGACGAGATTTAGTAAATGCCGATCATCCGCAAGTAGTTGAAATTTGGAACAATGTTTTCATGGAATTCAACAGAAAAGCCGATGGAAGTTTAGAAAAATTACCAGCGCAGCACGTTGATACCGGAATGGGATTTGAGCGTTTGTGTATGGCAATGCAAAATGTGACTTCCAATTATGATACCGATGTTTTTACGCCATTAATTGAGAAAGTAGAACAAATTACGGGTTTCAAATATTTACCGAATACTGTCACTCCTTGCGAAGTCGAGGAGAAAACCAATATTGCAATCCGTGTAATTGTTGATCACGTTCGTGCTGTGGCTTTCGCTATTGCTGACGGACAATTACCTTCCAATACTGGTGCTGGTTATGTAATTCGTAGAATTTTGCGCCGTGCTATTCGTTACGGATTTACTTTTTTAAATACCAAAGAACTGTTTATCAATAAATTGGTGGAAGTTTTAGCAAATCAAATGGGCGAATTTTTTCCAGAAATTAAATCGCAACAACAATTGGTTACTAATGTAATTCGTGAAGAAGAAGCTTCGTTTTTAAGAACTTTAGATTTAGGTTTGCAATTATTAGATAAAGTTGTAGCAGAAACTAACGGAAAAGAAGTTTCAGGAGCAAAAGTTTTTGAATTGTATGATACGTTCGGATTTCCAAAAGATTTGACGGCATTAATTCTGAAAGAAAAAGGATTTTCGTATAACGAATCCGATTTTGAAACAGAATTACAAAAACAAAAAGTGCGTTCTCGTGCGGCATCAGAAGTTTCAACCGAAGATTGGAAAGTTTTAATTCCAGGAAATGTAGAAACATTCGTGGGTTACGACCAAACTGAAAACGAAGTAAAAATCACCAGAATTCGTAAAGTAGATTCTAAAAAAGACGGAATTTTATATCAAATTGTTTTAGACAACACACCATTTTATCCAGAAGGTGGTGGACAAGTTGGCGATAAAGGAACTTTAATAAGTCGAAAGTCGAAAGTCGAAAGTCAAAAAGAAGAAATAGAAATAATTGACACTAAAAAAGAGAATAATTTGATTATTCATTTTGCTAAAAATTTACCAGAAGATTTAAACCAAACCTTTATAGCCAAAGTAAACACTGATTTAAGAACGTCAACATCCAAAAATCACTCGGCTACACACTTGATGCATTTGGCTTTGAGAACCATTCTTGGAACGCATGTGGAGCAAAAAGGTTCTTTAGTGAACCCAAATTATTTACGTTTTGACTTTTCGCATTTTTCTAAAGTTTCCGATGACGAATTACGCCAAGTAGAAACTAGTGTAAATGCTCAAATCGAAGCACAATTAAAGTTAGTAGAACATAGAAATATTCCAATTAAAGAAGCATTGGATAAAGGTGCCATGGCTTTGTTTGGAGAAAAATATGGTGATTCAGTTCGTATGATTGAATTTGGCGAAAGCAAAGAACTTTGTGGTGGAATTCATGTTAAAAACACATCGGAAATTTGGCATTTCAAAATTATTTCTGAAGGAGCAGTTGCTGCAGGAATTCGTCGTATTGAAGCCATAACTGGCGATGCGGTGAAAGATTTCTACAAAAATCAAGAAAGTACTTTAGCGGAAATTAAAGAAACTTTGAAAAATCCACAAGACACGCTGAAAGCAGTGGTTTCTTTGCAGGAGGATAATTTAAAATTCAAAAAGCAAATTGAACAACTAGTAAAAGAAAACATTGAAGTATTAAAAAATAATTTAGTTGCAGAATTTAAAGATATAAATGGTGTTAATTTTTTAGCAAAACAAGTGGATTTATCTATGAGTGCTACCAAAGACTTAACGCAAGCATTAGGAAACGCAAAACCAAATTCATTCGTCGTTTTAGCTTCAATTGAAGATGGGTTGCCTAATATTCATTGTTATATTTCAAAAGAATTAGTTGAAAGTAAAGCTTTAAACGCAAGTGTGGTAATCAAAGAATTAGGACAATATATTGATGGGAATGGAGGCGGACAATCCTTTTTTGCTTCAGGAAAAGGGAAAAATGCAGATGGGATTACTGGTGCATTGGAGAATGTTGCCAAAATTTTGATTCGTAATTTAATAACTTCTAGACTGCCCCCAAATAGTGTCTAACTTTTTGGGGGCAATGCAAAATTGACAGGGTTTTTTATTACTCTTTTTTACGTTCACCAATTTGCTGTCTCCACATGGCATAGTACAAGCCTTTTTCTTCCAATAAAGCTTGGTGCTTGCCTTGCTCGATGATTCTGCCTTGTTCTAATACAAAAATCTTATCGGCATGCATTACGGTTGATAATCGGTGTGCAATCAAAACAGTGATTCTGTTTTTATCCGAAATGTTTCTGATAGTTGCATTAATTTCTTCTTCGGTGATTGAATCTAGAGCCGATGTTGCTTCGTCAAATATCAATAAGTTTGGATTTCTCAAGATTGCACGTGCTATCGATAATCTTTGTTTTTCGCCGCCAGAAACTTTAATTCCCCCTTCGCCAATGGTTGAATTAAGACCGTCGTCGGCACGTTCTAACAATTTGTCACAACTCGCTCTGTGCAATACATTTTGTAATTCTTCGTCGGTTGCTGATGGTTTTACGAATAATAAATTTTCGCGAATCGTTCCCGAAAACAACTGTGCGTCTTGCGTTACGTAGCCCAATTGTTTTCTTAAACCTAGCAAATCAATTTCTGATGAATCAATCGAGTTGTATTTTACCGTTCCTTTTGCTGGAGGGTATAATCCAACTAAAAGTTTTACCAACGTTGTTTTGCCAGCTCCAGAAGGACCAACAAAGGCAACGGTTTCACCCTGTTTTATATCGAAAGTAATTCCTTCAACAGCATAATATTTGGCCGTTTTGTGTTTGAAACTCACATTTGAAAATTGTAATGTTTCAATAGCATCAACATTTTTGGCGTTTTTTGGACGAAATTCTTTTGGAGCATTCAATAATTCTTTAAAATTCTCCATAGAAACTTTGGTTTCATTCAAGGCGATAATAAATGATCCCAATTCTTGTAAAGGTCCAAAAATAAAAAATGTAAAAAAGACCATGGTCAATAAATCGCCCACAATAATTTTGCCACCAAACAAGAAGTAATACAACGTAAAAATAACACACGTTCTTAAAAAATGAACGGTTGTTCCTTGAATAAAACTTAAACTGCGGATAAAACGGATTTTTTGTAATTCGAGTTGTAGGATTTTAAACGTATTTAAGTTCAAACGTTTTTCTTCTTGATACGTCAATCCTAAACTTTTCACAAGCTCTATATTTCGTAAACTTTCTGTGGTTGCACCCGCTAAAGCATTGGTTTGATTGACAATTTTTCTAGAAACTACCTTTATTTTTTTACCTAAATACGAACTTATAAAAGCTATAATTGGTGCCGTAATTAAAAAGATAAGCGCAATTCTGGAATCAATTCTTGAAACATAAACCACTACAAAAACAAACCCGATAACGGTTTGAAATATTAATGAAATCGAAAGTGTAATCAGTTTTTCAGAATCAATACGCACTTTGGTTAATTTACTCAAAGTTTCGCCACTGCGTTGGTCTTCGAATTCTTCAAAAGGCAAATCGAGCGATTTTTTAATTCCGTCTGTATACATTTCGGCACCAGTTCGCTGGATTACGATATTTGTAAAATAATCTTGAAAGTTTTTTGTAATTCTAGAAATCATTGCCGCGCCCAAAGAAAGACTGAGCCAAAAGCCAACTGATCTTATAAATCCCATTTCGTTGCCTTTGTACTTGGCGATACCAACACCGCAATCTTGCATTAATTTACCCGTAATTACCGAGTCAGACAAACTAAAACAGATGTTTACAGCTGCCATTAGTAAAGCAAAAAACAAAAGTAATTTATGTTTTTTGAGATAAGCGTATAATAGTTTCATAAGAATTACTTTTTGAGCAGCAAAAGTATAAAATAAAAATTCAGAGTGCTTGCGTTTATAGTGTATTACTTTATAATTTGATAGAGCGGTTGAGGTTCGGAATCATTTTGTATTTTTGAAAAATGAACTTTACGACTAAAATTCCCATAGCAAAATCGAAGAATCCCATTGATTACACTTCCAAAATTATGTCCTTGGGTTCTTGTTTTGCCGTAAATATGGGTGAAAAATTCCACTATTTTAAATTCCAGATAGTAACCAATCCTTTTGGAATAATTTTTAATCCAATTTCGATTGAAAAACTAATGGAGCGAGCCATAAAGCATATAGAATTTACCGAAAATGATATTTTCTTTCACAATGATTTATGGCATTGTTTTGAAATACATTCGGAGCTAAGTCATCCGGATAAAGAAGAATTTTTGGCAAAAATGAATGCTCTCATCAAATTAATAAATCAACAAATCCGACAATCTACGCACTTCATCATTACTTATGGAACTGCCTGGGTTTATAGAAATAAATCATCAGATGCTATTGTTGCCAATTGTCATAAAGTGCCTCAAAATCAATTTGACAAAGAGATTTTAGAAATAGCTATTATTGAAAAATCAATTCAAAATACGATTGCATTAATTCAGAAAGTTAATCCAAATTGTGCTTTCATTTTTACCGTTTCGCCAGTGCGACATATTAAAGATGGCTTTGTAGAGAACCAACGCAGCAAAGCACATTTAATTTCTGCGATTCATAATTCACAGTTCACAATTCACAGTTATTTTCCTTCTTATGAAATTATGATGGACGAACTGCGCGATTATCGTTTTTATGCTGATGACATGTTGCATCCAAGCAAAGTGGCGATAAATTATATTTGGGAATCCTTTCTTAACCATTATATCGACAAGGGATGCTTAACTACAATGCAAGAAATTGACGCTATTCAAAAAGCAATGACTCACAAACCGTTCAACCCAAACTCCTCAATTCATAATAAGTTTTTAGAAAATTTAAAAACTAAAATTATGAATATTCAGAAAACGCATCCAATGATAGAATTTTAAAAATACGACATTTTACGTATTTTACCGCTTTTGATTTAGCTTTAGATTTGTACTTTAACTAAATCATTTTTTTATGTTCAGAACTAAATATTTATACTTCTTCGTAGTGCTTTTTGTTTTTTGCACTGCAACAAGTTATTCGCAACGCCCAGTATTAACTGATGAAGAAATAGTATCCGAAACAGTTATCAAAGAAATTGACCAAGTATTTCAATCTCCAGATTTTGCAAAAAAGAAAAACAAAAAATATGCTGATGTCAAGGGAACGATGACCATAGATATTGGCGTAATCCAAAATGGAAAAGTATCTTCCTTTTTCAAAGTAGATTCAGATATTCACAACATTGACTTTATAAATTTTATGTCAGCATATATTTTGGATCATAAATTTCAGTTTAAACTTCAAAAACAGCAACGTTATAAAATACGCTACACTGCAACATTTTAACAAATTAATTAATACTAAAAACGCAAAAAAATGAAAAAAGTATCACTATTTATGTTTGTCATTTGTATGATGGCAACCGGATTAAGTCACGCACAATTTGGCAAACTTTTAGATAAAGTAAAAGGTAAATCAGGTGCTGGAAAAATGACTGGAGGATTTTCAACAGTATGGGAATCAGAATTTGAAAACAAGGCGTCATTTTTATCACTAACAAACGCTAATGGCTCAACAATTTTAGGGACAGACGATAATTCGGCATCTGTTTTAAACAGTGATGGAAAACCAGTATGGAACGGCGATTATAAAAAAATTACAACCAACAAAACAAATAATTCGGAATATCAATTTGCAATTTTTAAAGCTAATGGTGGGGGATATTTATTTCTTTTTGATGCACGAACTTTTGGTGCGGACAAAGTAGCATGCATAGATATGCAATCAGGAAAAGAATTATGGAACTCTGAACAATATCAAAATTTAATACAAAAAAAAGGTGCTAAAACTATTGAAGGCTCTGATCAAGGGGAACTAGAAACGGTTAAGTACATTTCAGAATTAGACGCGTTTTTAATCTCTCAAAAAGCCTCTGTAATTTTGGTAAAAGCAAACACTGGCGAGAAAATTTGGGAAACCAATCGTTTTAAAGGTGGTGTAGGTAAATATGTTTATGATGCTAAACGAAATGAAATAATTATGGTCAATTTTAAACCAACGGCATTAGGTTCTTTATTTGCAGGATTTAAAAATCAGTTAGTTAAAATTAATGCCGTTAATGGTGAAGTTTTATGGGATGCAACTTTTATTGGAGCTGTAGAAAAAGAATTGGTGACTCGGAGAGCCATTATTGATTTATGGGTAAAAGACAATCAAGTCTTTGTTTATCTAAATGGATTAATGGCATTTGATTACAAAAACGGTCAAAAACTTTGGGAGTCAATTTATGAAACTGATATGGATAAAGGTGGTGGTGTCTCTTTATTTGGTGGCGGTTCTCAAAAGAAAATTTATAGAACAATTGCCGATCCATTGTACACAAAAGATGCTGTTTATTTAGTAATTCTGGGTACAAGAGACCGAACTAAATATATAGAAAAACACGATTTACAATCTGGTAAATTGCTTTGGGCATCAGAAAAAATTACTGGTGCACTTTCAATGCCTAATATTTATAAAACTGGTGATAAAGTAATGGTTCAAGTTGGTGGTAAAGTACAGATCCAAGAGATAAAGACCAACAAAGATGGCACGACCTATTCTGTTTATTGGGCTTACAGAGATCAGAAAAATGGAGTTTTAGCTCTTGATGATAAAAATGGGACGACGGCTTGGCGTTCTGAAAAATTTGATAAAAGGATTACAGATTTAATTATCGATAATGACAAAACGGTATTTGTGGGTGATGGTGATGAGTTTTATGGTTATGATATTGCTTCAGGCAAACAATTATTTGATGTAAAACACAACGATGCGAAAGTTGGTAGAGCAACAGATGTTGTTGATTTTAACGATAAAGTGGTAGTATTGTCAGAAAAAGGATTAGCAGCTTACAATAAAAAAGATGGAAGTAGAGCCTACGCATCAGAAAAAATAAAAGGTGTAGATTATTTTTACCATATAGGTAATAATTATTTTTTAAGAGACCAACGCAACAGTAAAAATATCATTTATGGTATCGATATGACTAATGGTGAAATTAAAGGAAGTGTAGAGTCTAAAGGAAAAGGAGGAAGCCCACTTTATGGAAACGGCATTGATATTACAACCGATGGAGAATATATTTTTGCTTTTAAGGGAAAAAAAGTAGAAAAGATTAAAGTAAACAATTAATGCGTTTTTAGTTGTTAACAAGAAGGTTGTAAAATTCGTTTTGCAACCTTTTTTAATAAAAAAATTATGAAAAAAAGTATAGTACTATTTAGCTTAACCATCTCATTTTTTTGTTTTTCACAACAAGTCCAATATGCTTCAAAAGTCATAAAATTTTCTTCAGATTTAGGAGGAAAACAAAACGGAATCAAAAGAATTTTGGGCAAGCCCGATGCTTTTCCGCAAGGAGGAGCGTCCGCCAACGCATGGACACCAAAAAAAGCGTTGGATGGAAGACAGCTCGTTGAAGTAGGATTTGAAAAGCCGCAAACGGTGAAGCAAGTCGCCATTTTTGAAAACCTTAATGCGGGTTGTGTTACCAGAATATGGATCGATACGGGTTCAGGAAAATATGAATTGGTTTGGTCACGAAAAATAAATTATAAAACACCCTATTACAAAACTACTTTAAGCACTGATAGAAGTTATTATTTTAAAAGAAAACGTCGAAAAGTGCAAGATGCACCAGATGTTTATAATCCTGGAATCGAAAATGCAATTTTAGAAAATGCCGTTTCTAGTGTAGTTGCGGTAAAAGTAGAGTTTAGTTTTGCATTACTGCCGGGAGAAAAGCAAATTGACGCCATCGGGATATCTGATTCCGAAACGCCTTTAATTGCAATAATTAATACTACGCCAAAACTAGAAAATTTGCCCAATTCACAAGAAATTGAAACGGGTAATTTGCAACCTCAAAACCCTGTTTTAACCCAAGATAAATCCAAATTATTATTTACAACAAAGGTCAATGAGGTGGAGAAAATTTATTCTATGACAAAAAAAGCTTCGGGTTATTGGTCAAATCCTCAAGAGGAAGATGCAGCTTTAAACGCAAATGCAAACTACAATTATATTGAAGCTTTTACTAATAATTTTATTTTAAAAGGAGGTGTAGAACACGCTATTGGAACTGGAGAAAGTGGATATGAATTTCTTAAATATAACAATGGAAAATACGAATCATTGGGAAAATTAATCATAACTGCTTATTCTAATTATGATGATACTTCTGATGCAACAATAACTTCCGACAGGAAAACTATACTTATGGGAATAGAGTCAGACATGACACAAGGCGGAACCGATATTTATTTTACCAATAAAAAAGAGGATGGGAGTTATAGTTTTTTGACCAATGCTGGCAAAACAATAAATTCTGCTGCCGATGAAGGAATGCCTTTTTTATTGTCTGACACCAAAACCTTGCTTTTTTGTAGCAACGGATTTAGCAGTTTTGGAAATTATGATATTTACTGTACCCAACGACTTGATGATACTTGGAAAAAATGGAGTGAACCGTTAAATCTTGGCAGTAAAATAAATTCAGCAGAATTTGATGGCGCACCTTTTTATGATGAAACTTCGGAAATGTTGTATTATACAACTTTTATAGGAGAAAAATCAGTTTTAAAATATATTAAAATCCCTAAAAATTATTTTGAGATAAAACAATAATTACGTCATTTAACGTATTGTTACTTTTTAAGAATAGCTGGTAATTTGTATCATTAATAATCTAAAAAAAATTACAATGAAAACAATTAAACATTTCAGTTTTGCTATCGTATTAGCATTAACAACAATTTTATCTTCGTGTAGTAAAAGTGATAGCGGCAGTGGTGCACCAGCTACGGGTTCTTACATACTTGCAAAGGTAGATGGCGCAAATTTCACAACCGTTTATGCAGGTCAAAACACCGCTGTTGCAAGCAAATCTGGGACAGGAGCTCAAACACTCGTGCAAATAGTAGGAACAAGTGTTTCTAATGTTTCGGCATCAGGGGCAGATTCTTCAAATATTGCTATTAATTTATACGGAATTACTGCTCCAGGAACGTATCCAGTTTCACCGACTACTGATGGAAATGTATTAGCCTATACTTTTTCGCCTTCGGGTTCTACAACAGGAATGGGCACTGTTTATAGTACAGGAGATTGTGCAGGTAGTTCAGGAACAATTACTATATCAAGTTTTACAGCTACACAAATAGAAGGAACTTTCTCATTTACTGCAAAGAAATCTACAACTTGTGATGTTACCAAAACAATTACAAATGGTAGTTTTAGAGGAATTTTTACAAATTAATATTATATTATTTTAAGAAAAATTTTAAAATAATTATAAATTTTAAATAAAACCGTCAGAATTCATTTGACGGTTTTTTTAAGTGTTTAAGTAGTATTTAATTATAAATACAACAATTGTCAACGCATTTACGTGAAGTATTATATTCATAATGAAATCAAAAATAAATTGTTTTAACTTCTGAAAAATGATAACTATTCTAACGCTAATCAACATTCTGTTTTCAGTAATAATCATCTATTTGATTACTAAAATCATACAGGAAAGACAAAAATTTAAATCTAAAATAGCTGATTTAGAGAAATTTAATATTCAAATAAGTCAGCATCAAAAGGTTCAAAATAATCAATTGCAGTTGTCAGAAGAACTCCAAGAGAAATTATTTCAAATTAATGCAACGCTTTCCAAAGATATTTATGAAGTGAATTTTAAACTAGTCGAAGAATTATATCCAATAAAATGATACATTTAAACAGTATATTTATCTGAATACTAATTTTTAAATCACACCAAACTAAAGCATGAAAAAAGCTGTAAGTGTACTATTTTTTTATTTGATTAGTTTTAATTTTTGTAATGCCCAAAATGCTCAAGAATTAATAAATAATTTAAAATTAGAATTAAAAAACCATCCTAATTCCAAAAGAACGGCGACAATTTATTCTGATTTAACTTGGAATTATGCTAATATTTCTACAGATTCTGCGCTCTTATACGGAAAAAAAGCTATTGTAGAATCAGATAAACTTCAAGATTCGGTGTTAATCGCTCAAGTAAATAGTGATTTGGGAGCAGTATATTTTAGAAAGAGCGACTTTGAAAATTCAAAAAAGCATTATTTAACAGCGCTAAAAATTAGAACTATTAGGAAGGATGCTTTAGGTGTGGCAAAAATAAATTTGAATTTAGCTAATATTTTTAATAAAGAAAACCATAAAGCACAAGCACTCAAATATTACCTTAACGGAATAGAGTATTTCGAAAAGGTTAATAATATGGATATAGTTGCAGCTACCAAAGCAAATGTCGCCATACTTTTTATAGGTTTAAAAAATTATGTAAAAGCAAAAAAATACCTTCAAGAAGCTATAACACACCAAGAAATAAACAAACAAAATAGTGGATTGTGTACATCGTATTTATCTATGGGGAATGTTTTTTTGAAAATGAAAGACACATTAAATGCCTTAAAATTTTATCAAAAAAGCATAGCATCTTCGAAAGAAGCCGGCAATAACATTTCCTTGTCAAGTGCATTAAACAACATAGGAAGTATAAAATCGCAACAGCAAAAATCTTCTGAAGCAATTGCATTATTTAATAAATCAAAAACGCTTCGAGATTCATTAAATCTTAAAAAAGATGAATCTAGTTTATCCCTAAGCCTTGTGAAAGAACATATTATGTATCATCGATTTAGTGAAGCAAACAAAGTTTTATATGAACTAAAAAAGCAGTATCAAAACGATCTAAACTATCAAGATAATCTTTTACAAACCTATCAATATTTTATCCATACGTATGGTTATTTAAAAGAATCAGATAGTGTAAATTACTACAATAATTTGGCTTCAAAAATTCAAAGCACAATTATTGAAACGGCGGTCGCTAGACAAACCAACGAATTGGAAGAAAAATATCAAAACGAAAAAAAAGAAATACAGCTACTTCAAAAATCAAAGGAAATAAAAAATAGTAGAAATGTTTCACTTTTAATTTCTGCAATAGCACTTTTTGTGGGTTTGATTGGATTTTTGGTAAACCGTCAGCAGAAGTTAAGAAACAAACAACAGGAGCAGGAATTCCAACTCAAATCGGCTATTGCTAAAATTGAAACCCAAAACAAATTACAGGAACAACGATTACAAATTTCTAGAGATTTACATGATAATATAGGTTCGCAACTCACTTTTATCATCTCATCTGTTGATAATATTAAATATGCTTTTGAACTTCAAAATTCGAAGCTCGACAACAAACTTTCCAGCATCAGCAATTTTGCTAAATCAACCATAATAGAACTTCGTGACACTATTTGGGCTATGAATAATAGCGAAATCACCTTTGAAGATTTGCAAAGCAGGATCCATAATTTTGTTGAAAAAGCTAAAGAAGCAAAGCAAGACATTGACTTTAATTTCACAATCGAAAACAGTTTGAAAGATTCAAAATTCACCTCTATTGAAGGAATGAATATTTATAGAACCATACAAGAGGCTGTAAATAATAGCATTAAGTATGCCGATGCTAAAAACATTAAAATAGACATTACACATCAAGAAAATAATATTGTAATCAGCATTTGCGATGACGGAAAAGGATTTGACAACGATATGATTGAACTAGGCAACGGAATTCAAATTATGAAAAAAAGAATTGCCGATATAAATGGCGAAATCAAAATAAACTCAAGTCCAAATAACGGAACAGATATACTTATTAAATTTCAAAAAAAGTAACACCTTCTTTTCAATTAAATTTTAAAAATAATACGGCAACTGCCGTATTATTTTGCTAAATAGAATAGCGCAACTTTGTAAAAAAAACTAAAATCTCACTTCAATGAAAACAAAACTACCTCTTTTACTCTTGCTTTTTTTTGGAATAACAAGTAATGCACAAGTTGTTATTGAAAATTATCCAGGATCTTCGGCTTCAATATTTCAAGCCACCAATTTTATTAATATGAATGGCAAAATGTACTATTTTGCTAGAACTTCTGGTTATCAATGGTCGTTATACGCCACAGATGGCAGTGCATCTGGAAATCAAGTAGTAAAAAATCTTGGAGTGCAAGTTGCTAATATAATGCCACAAACCGACTTTGATTATGCGTTTAATGATTTCAAAGCAGTTTATAATGGCAAATTATACTTTGTAGCAAGTGGTCAACTTTGGCAGTCCGATGGAACCATAGCTGGAACTATCAGTTTATCATCAAATTTAGATCCAAAATTTTTTAAATTTTTTAACAACAAACTTTATTTTACGGCCTATTCGGCAGCTGCCAATCGTGAATTGTGGTCAACTGATGGCACACTTGCAGGAACAACCTTGGTAAAAGATATTTATGTTGGAGCAACCTATCCATCATTTGACTCAAGTAGAAATCCGCATTTTACGGTTTTTAATAACAAATTATGGTTTGTTGCTAATGATGGCATAAATGGCTACGAACTTTGGTCGTCTGACGGAACAACATGAGGTACAAACATGTTTACCAATTTAAGAGTTACCGAAAGCGAAAGTAATGTTTACAATCAAGGTGCATTTACAGTAACATCTACCTATAGTACACAACCTTTTCTAGTATGTAATAACAAAATGTATTTTAATGCCAATAGTGATTTTACCAATCAATATGGATTTAATTTTAGATTATTTCAAACGGATGGTACGGTTGCAGGTACTTCTCATGTCGCGCCAACACCTCCAACTGGCACTACGATACCTACTAATTTTATTACTTCAGTTAATAGTTTGACAGCAATTAATAATAATCTATTTGCCTCTGGCAATATTATAGTAGGTTCAGGTGGTGGTGGGACATCTAGTTTAGCTGGAATTTTTAAGGTAGATGCTTCAAATACAGTAACACAAATTGCTGGTGCTACATTGTTTGCTGGAGATTCTGGAAAAAGTGCTGATGCTGAACAAGGTGCAATGCGATTGTTTAATGGAGAATATTATTTTATAGGAAATGTACCTAATACAACTACTGACATCGAACTAATGAAATTTAATCCAACAACCGAATTTTTTACCAAAGTTAGTGCGCCAGCTGCATTAGGTTATATCTTATTTAACACTAACAATGGCTATTCTAGGTATTTGGTAGCTCAAGAGTGGAACAGTAAATTATATTTTGTAAAAGCAGACGGATCAAATGGTGCAATGTTTGCCACAGATGGTACGTTAGCAAGCACAACCCAAGTATCACGTGGTACGATTCAAATGGCTGCTCCAAGTAGTGCGTTGGCTACTTATAGTGGCGCTCCAAATGAGTTAAATGTTCTTGGCTCTGGTTTGTATTATGCCGCAAAAAATAATGGTAGTGCTGCGATATCATTATATAGGTTTTTTGATTCAAGTTTAAGTACAAATGTTTTTGAAAAAACAAGTTTCTCAATATATCCGAATCCTGCATCAACAAACGTTCAAATTTCGAGTGCAGATAAAATCAATTCAATAACAATTTATGATGTTGTAGGAAAACAAATATTCGAGAAAAACACAAACGATTTTCAAGATACTATTGATATTTCAAATTTTACTAGGGGTATTTATTTTGCCAAAATTCAGTCTGAAAATAGCAACTATAGCACCAAAAAATTTATTAAAAACTAATGTGATTTTTGTAAAAAAAACTTATAAAAATACGGTATTTGCCGTATTTTTTTGCTTTTACAAATAGCTGTACTTTGTAAATAAAAACTATGAAAAAATCACTACTATTATCAGTATTATTATTGACTTCAGTTTTTGTCAATGCGCAAGCGGTCTCCGTTTGGAGCCAAAAAATTTATGGCAATGGTGCTCAAATATATGGGCCAAAAGCACTAAATAATGTAATTGCAAATGATGCTTCTGGCAATATCTATGCAATTGGTGTGTTACCTCTGAGTGGGTCAGCTTTGATTGATTTAGACCCATCATCGGGTGTATTCAATTTAGATTATAATTTAGGAAACATTTTTATTTCAAAAACCGACGAAGCAGGAAATTTTATTTGGGCAAAACAAATTGGTGGAGCTGGACCTGCATTTTCAAGTTCGATTACTCTAGATGCATCGGGAAACATTTATATTGCAGGTAAAGTAGGCTTTGGTTTTTGGGATTTTGATCCAAGTCCAACCGTTAATACCAATACTTACATTTCAGGCGGACAAGCCAATTTTATCGAAAAATTAAATCCTGACGGTAGTCTCAATTGGGTAAAATTTATAAATAATATTTATGATGAGAGTTACGATCAGATAAATGATTTAAATGTAGATGCCGCTGGTAATGTTTATGCTACTGGGTCTTATAGACTAAATGCCGATTTTGATCCAGGTGCAGGTGTTGTCAATCTTTCTCCAGTAACCGATGCTTATATTCAAAATTTTGTTTTAAAACTAGACGCATCGGGCAACTATGTTTGGGCAAAAGCATTCAAACAAACATCGGGTGCAAGTAACGTTGAGGTAGGTGGGCATACTATCAAAAGCGATTCGTCTGGCAACGTATATATTTGCGGTTATTTTGGTAAAGGAGTAATGGATTTTGATCCCGGGGTTGGCGTAGTCAATAAAACATCTATTAATGATGTTAGTTTGTTTATTACAAAACTAAATGCAATGGGCGAACTAGTTTGGGTAAACACCTATGAGAAAATTACGTATTCGCAATTTGGCTTCGAAAGTAAATTAGTGTTAGATGCCACAAATAACCCTATTGTTTCCGATTCTATGTTTTCTGATAATTTATATAAAAATACTCTTTTCAAAGTAGATAGTGCCACAGGAGCTGATATTTGGACAAAGTCTATTACAGGTGTTTACGTTGTTATTAATCCAAACTATACTAGTTCTGGATTTTGCGAGTCAAACGGAATGACGTCAGATAGTGCTGGAAATATTTATGTAACTGGCCATTTTAGTAATACAGTAGATTTTGACCCTGGAGCGGGAGTTTTTAGCATGACAACTTATAATAACGTATCTGGAGGTACTGGCAGAGACGGTTATTTCGCCAAATTTGATAGTAACGGTAATTTTATCTGGGCTAATCAAATTGGGGGTACAGGTGATGACTATGTTTCTAATATTCTTGTTAATCCATCAGGAAAAGTTATCATAAAAGGCTTCGCGGGTACGGGCGGTTTCAACAAAATTGCAACAACTGCTGCGGGTCCATTTCTTGCATCATACACCCAACCTGCACTTGCAACCTCGCAATTTGAGTTAGACAAAAACATTGCGGTTTATCCAAATCCTTCATCAGGCGATTTTAACATTACAATAAACGAAAATTTGATGGGTGCTACAGCAACTATTTATAACATTTTGGGTCAAAAAGTAAATCAATTTATGCTAGATGCATTAACTACCAATCAAAACCTCGACAAAGGAATGTATTTGATAGAAATAGAAAAAGACAATAACAAAACCACAAAAAAACTAATAGTTAATTAAGTTAATGGTACTAAAATTTAAATAAATTATTCTTATGAAAAAAACTATATTATTATTCGCTTTTTTGCTTGTATTTTCTTTTGCACATTCGCAGGCTATTCAAAACTGGACAGGTGGTTTGCCATCAATTGCAAGTTACAATCACACAATAGCATCAGACTCGCAAGGAAACATTTATAGTATCGGACTACATAATAGCAATTATGATTTTGATCCAGGTCCAGCAGTTTTTAATCTCGATTGTTATACAAATCAATTTAGTGCTGCTTTAACTAGCATGTATGTTCTAAAAGTAGATGCTTTAGGCAACTTTGTGTGGGCAAAACAAATAGGTGGCGGTAGCACCACAAACTACGAAATAAGTAGCGCAACAGCTATTACTATCGATAGTAATGATAATATATATATTGCAGGATCGTCAGAAAAATTAAATGCGGCAGCCATTTTAGATTTCAATCCAGGAGTGGGAGTTGTAGATGTGCCTAATCCTGCTGGAACAAATTTTATGTATATTTTAAAATTAAATTCAAACGGCGACTATGTTTGGAATGCACAATTTAACAACACTTTGACAAATGCTGCGGCAGATCAAAACAGCGTTCAGGCTATGAAAGTAGATAGTGCAGGAAACTTGTTTGTAACGGGTGGCTTTTATGGCACAATAGATTTTGACCCAAGAGCAGGAACTACAAATATTACCTCTACAGTTCCTGCCAGCAGTTTAAATTCTGATATATTTGTTATGAAATTAGATGGTGCAGGCAATTTAGGTTGGGCAAAAGCACTATTGCACAACGGGATTTATAACGGATATTGCACCAACAAAGGGACGGCAATAGATTTAGACAGCACGGGCAATGTATATATAACTGGTGTTTTTACGGTAAGTATTGATGCTGACCCTAGTGCTACAGTAAATAATTTGGTAGCCTACACCAGTACCGTAATACCGCTTATGTCAGGTTATAACGAGCAATTTGTAGCCAAGTTGGATGTAAATGGAAACTATGTTTGGGCATACCCAATTGCAGGAGATCATTTGCCAGGCTCAACTTGCTCGTTGGTTGTAGACAATGCCAATAACATAATTATATCTGGCAATTCATACAAATCAATTTCGGGTGGAACCACAACAATCGCTAGTGTTAGAGATTTAGATTTTGGTTCTGGCACCTTCTTTTTGCCAAACGACACCGATTGCTATTTATTTAAAATAAACTCGAATGCCGGTTTTATTTGGGCAAAAAGTACAGCTCAATCTGTAGTATCAATTTTGTCGTCAGACAATAGTGCCTTAGGGTTGGCCAGCGATTCGTCTGGAAATATTTATACAACGGGTAGTTTTGGAACATCTGGTATAACAGATTTTGACCCAAGCACAGCAAATTATAATTTAACTGCTGCTGGCGGAATCGATGGCTATTTATCTAAATTAAACTCGAATGGTGATTTTGTTTTTGCCAATAAATTTGGCGGTACAGGTGGCGAAAAAGGAACTTCGATAATTGTAACACCTCAAGGTAAAGTAGTTGTTGCAGGCTCCACTGACACTGGATTTAACAAATCGGTTACAGCTGTATCTGCTGGAGGTTTTCTTGCATCATACACCCAACCTGCACTTGCAACCTCGCAATTTGATTTAGACACAAACATTTCGGTTTATCCAAATCCTTCATCAGGCGATTTTAACATTACAATAAACGAAAATTTGATGGGTGCTACAGCAACTATTTATAACATTTTGGGTCAAAAAGTAAATCAGTTTACGCTAGATGCATTAACAACCAATAAAAACCTTGACAAAGGAATGTATTTGATCGCAATTCAGAAAGACGCCAATAATATTACCAAAAAATTACTTGTAAATTAATCATAAATCGAGAATATCTTTATCAAAATACGGCATTTGCCGTATTTTTTTGTGTTAATAAATACATGTAATTTGTTTTATAACGCTAAAAATTTATAACAATGAAAGCAAAAAAATTATTTTCGAAAATTGCACTTGCAATTACATTTTTATTGGCATTAAATACTAATGCAAATAATGTTACAATTACAGGAACTACAGTTTCTGGTTCCAACATTACATTTGATATTTCTTGGGAAAACAGTTGGAATGCCAATGTGGCTCCAGCCAATTGGGATGCTGTTTGGGTGTTTATTAAGTATCAAGATTGTAACACCAGACTTTGGGCACATGCAGGATTAAGTGCTATTGCCGGCGATCACACAGCAGCTTCGCCATTACAAGTAGATACTGTGACAGATGGTCGCGGCGTTTTTATTAGAAGAAGTGCTTTAGGTGGTGGAAACATTGGAGCTACGTCAATTACATTAAAAATGACAATCCCAGCAGGAACTTACAATTACAAAGTTTTTGGAATAGAAATGGTAAATGTGCCTCAAGCGTCTTTTGATCTGGGCGATGGCACTAGCGCATCTACTTTTAATAGTATTACAGTAAACGCAGCTTCACAGTCGGGCGGAATTAGTGCAGCTACAATAGGTGGAGGAGGGCCATCAATTCCTGCAACTTTTCCTGTTGGATATAATTCTTTTTACTGTATGAAATATGAAATTTCTCAATTGCAGTATGTAGAATTCTTAAATTCATTAACATTCTCTCAACAGCAATCAAGAGTTACTTCAGATCCAACGAGCGTTGCAGGAACTTATGTAGTTTATGGTGGTACTTACAGTTACAGAAACGGAATCGTAATTGATACCCCAGGTAATAATGCTGCAATTCCAGCCGTTTTTGGTTGTGATGCTACCAATGGAGTTATCAATAATATAAACGATGGTCAAAGTGTAGCCATGGCAAATTTAAGCTGGGCTGATTTAGCTGCCTATTTAGACTGGGCAGCCTTACGACCAATGACCGAACTAGAATTTGAAAAAGTCTGTCGTGGCACAATGCCAAGAGTTGCAGGTGAATATACTTGGGGAGATACGATTATTAATCCATTTTATAGCTCAACAGTTACAAATCCGTTGCAACCTTCAGAAATTGCCAATGCAGTTGTAAACGGTAGATGCGCTGTAGCATTAGGTTCAGGAAGTACAGCCTTTGGGCCATTAAAAGTTGGTGTTTTTGCCACAGCTACTTCAGGAAGATCTTCCGCAGGTGCTGCTTATTATGGTGCTATGGAAATGGGTGGAAATCTTGTTGAGAGAACTGTTTGCGTTGCTACTGCCTCTGGAGTAGTCTTTAACGGAACACTTGGTGATGGAACTTTAACAGCTACAGGCGATTGTAATCAGGCGACTTGGCCTTCTATAACTACTGCAGTGGGTATTGGTCAACGAGGAGGAGAATATGTGAGCCCTGTAAGTTATGTTAGAACTTCTGATAGAACTTTTGCTGGAACAGCAGCAGCTGGAAGAAATTATACTTATGGCGGACGTGGCGTAAGATAGTAATCCAATTTGATTTGCAAGTAAATGTACTTGTGATACAATGAATTAAA
Source organism: Flavobacterium sp. (assembly GCF_025352015.1). Taxonomy (GTDB): domain Bacteria; phylum Bacteroidota; class Bacteroidia; order Flavobacteriales; family Flavobacteriaceae; genus Flavobacterium. Next base: position 9,356 of record NZ_JANXUG010000088.1, on the reverse strand, counting down.
ATAATTTAAAAATCAAATTAGATGAAAACAACAAAAATATATTTAGTTGTTTGCTTAACATTTCTTTTGACACAATTTAACGCATTTGCTCAATACAATGGAGGCAACTCCAACGGAACCACAGTAAATCAGTTAAGTGTAACCAGTTGTTCATTTCCTTCGCATTTTTATGCCTATTTGGGAGGAATTAATGACGGTTCTAGTGTTGATGAGTTAAGTATAACAGCCTGTGGAATAGCACCTTTTCAGTTTGCCTATTTAGGTGGAAATGCAGATGGCGCTGCAACAGAACAAGCCAGTATTACTGCATGTGGAATACCACCTTCATTTTTTGCCTACTTTGGCGGGAATAATGATGGAACTACAGTAGCTACATTGGAAGCAACTGTTTGCCCTTTTCCACCTTCTTTCTATGCTTATTTTGGTGGTGATGGTGATGGTTTTACAGTAGATAAAACCGCTCCAATTTGCCCGACCCAACCGCCAGTGGCAAGTTTTACTGCAAGTGCAACGAGTATTTGCGTAGGTCAATCGGTAACATTTACGGATACATCTACTAATATTCCTTCGGCTTGGACTTGGACATTTACAGGAGGAACGCCAAACAGTTCAACAGTTCAAAACCCTGTAATCACTTATAATACCGCAGGAAGTTATGCAGTAACTTTGGTCGCTGCTAATTTTAACGGTACAGATACTAAAACCATAACAGGTTATATAACGATAACGGCTTATCCAACAGTGCAAACAACAACTCCAGCGAGTCGTTGCGACACAGGAACAGTAACATTGGGCGCAACAGCATCGGCAGGAACCTTAAGTTGGTATGCAAACGTATCGGGCGGAACAGCTCTAGGAACGGGAACTAGTTTTACTACGCCTAGTATTACTACAACAACTACCTATTATGTTGAAACTGCTAGTGCAAGTTGTGTTTCAGCAAGAACTGCTGTTATTGCAACCGTCAATACGACTCCATCTATAACAGCAATAACTCCAGCGAGTCGTTGTGATGCAGGTTCAGTTTTATTGAACGCTACCTCAACTGCAGGAAATACTCTTTGGTACGTAAATGCAACAGGTGGAACAGCTTTGGCAACTACAAACAATTTTACAACTCCTTCTATAAGTGTTACTACAAATTATTATGTAGAAGCTACCACAGGAAATTGCACCTCGCCACGAACATTAGTCATTGCAACCGTGAATACCACTCCAGTAATTACTTCAACTACTCCAGCAACCCGTTGCGATAGCGGAACGGTAACATTAACAGCGGTAGCCAATTCTGGTACTTTAAATTGGTACAATGTGCCATCAGGAGGTTCAAGTTTAGCAACAGGGACAAGTTTCTTAACACCAAGTTTAAGTACAACAACAACGTATTATGTTGATGCTTCCAATGCAAGTTGTACTTCTGTAAGAATTGCTGTTATAGCAACCGTAAATACGACGCCAACGGTTACAGGTACTGCCAACAGTCGATGCGATACAGGAACAGTAACCTTATCAGCTGCGGCTACTGCTGGAACTTTAAGTTGGTTTGCAAATGCTGCCGGTAGTTCTGCCATTGGAACAGGAACTAGTTTTACTACGCCAAGTATTTCAAGTACTACAACTTATTATGTTGAAGCTTTAAATGGTACGTGTACTTCTTCTAGAATTGCTGTCATTGCAACGGTAAATATATCGCCCACAATTACTTCAACTACCCCCGCAACTATTTGTAGTGGAGACACATTTATTATTTCTGCGGTAGGAAGTGTAGGAACGTTATCATGGTACAATGTGGCAACTGGCGGATCTGTTCAAGGAACAGGAAGTACTTTTTCTTTGACAAATTTGACAACAACGGCTGCTTTTTATGTTCAAGCTACCAACGGAAGTTGTCAATCTGCAAGAACACCAGTAATTGTAACTGTAAATCAAAGACCATTCAATACATTAGCAACAGGTGCCTCAAAATGCGGAACAGGAACGCTGACTTTATCGGCAAGTTATACTAACGGAACTATCAATTGGTATGATGCAGCAAGCGGAGGAACTTTAGTTTTTACAGGAAGTAATTTTGTAACGCCAAGTTTAACTACAACTACAACGTATTATGTAGAAGCTGTAAACGGAACCTGTATTTCATCTGTTAGAACGGCAATTACAGCAACTGTAAATGCAATTCCTGCGGTAACTTCAACAACTCCAGCGAGTCGTTGTGGCACTGGTTCATTAGCATTAAATGCGGCTTCCAGTGTAGGAACTTTAATTTGGTATAATGTTGCAGCAGGCGGAGCTGCTCTGGCTACTGGAACAACATTTAACACGCCAAGTATTGCCAATACTACCACATATTATGTTGAAGCAAGTAACGGAACGTGCACATCAACACGAAATGCAGTTATTGCAACCATTGATGTGGCACAAACAATTACGTCAACAACTCCAAATAGTCGTTGTAATGCTGGAACTTTAATTTTGAGTGCAGTAGCTACAGGCGGAATTTTAAACTGGTATTCGAGTTCCAGCGGAGGATCACTATTGGCAACCGGTTCTAATTTTACAACACCATCAATTAATAGTACTACAAATTATTATGTTGAGGTTACCAACGAAACTTGTACTTCGTCAAGAACAACGGTTACAGCATCAATTGTTCCAATAAATGCTCCAACAGGAAATGCAAATCAAACCTTTTGTAGCGGCGAAACCGTTGGTTTGATAGTTACTACAAGCGGAACAAACCTTGTTTGGTACAATGCTGCTTCTGGTGGTGCAGTAGTTCCCAATGGTACAGCTTTAGTCTCTGGCACTACATATTTTGCTAGTCAAAATAACGGAACATGCGAAAGCGCAACGAGACTTGCAGTTACGGTAACCTCTGGTGCTTGCTTGGGTAATGATACATTTGAGATGAAAGCATTAAAAGTTTATCCAAATCCAACGGTTGATCTGCTGAATGTTTCTTATAGTGAAACTATTTCTAGAATTGAAGTTTTCAATATAATTGGACAAAAAGTATTTTCAGAAGAAAGCAACGCTTCCGATCTACAAATAGATATGGCTCGTTATGCTAGTGGAACCTATTTGATAAAGGTTTATGCTGCTGATATGTTCAAAACGGTCAAAATAATCAAAAAGTAATTAGCAGTTTTTTATTTTTTTTTAAACCATCTCGATTTAATTGAGATGGTTTTTTTTTACCACGAAAATGAAAAAAAAATACTGCATTTGTCGTATTTTTTTTTGATTTAAATCCATCATATTTGTAATATCAAGTGGTATTGATTTTTGTTACAATCCTTTTCAAGTAATTATTTAGTGAAACGAATCAATTGGCTTGTAATGGATTTTTTTAAGAAAAAATCACCAAATTTGTTACACTTAACAAACCAAACGGATTAAAATTCAAAAATATGTCAGTACGAATAGTAATTGTTGACGACAATGTTTTTTTGCAAAAAGCCATTGCAGAAAAGCTGTCTTTTTTTGATGATTTAGTATTAAAATTTACGGCAAATAATGGTAATGACTTGCTTTCAAAACTCGAAAAAAACAAAAATATTGATTTAATATTAATGGACATCGAAATGCCCGAATGCAACGGAATTGAAGCTACCAAATTGATCAAATCCAGATATCCACAATTTAAAATTATTATGCTAACTGTTTTTGATAATGATGAGAATATTTTTAATGCCATAAAAGCCGGAGCTGATGGCTATTTGCTAAAAGAAGTTAACCCAAAAGAACTGCATCAAGGCATTATCGAAACCTTGAATGGTGGCGCAGCAATGAATCCCTCTATAGCGTTGAAAACACTGAAATTATTGAGAAATCCGTATAGTATTGAAAGTTATAATCATGAGGAGATAAAATTAAGTAACAGAGAAGTTGAAGTTTTGGAGCAATTAAGCAAAGGGTTGAATTATAATGTTATTGCTGATAATTTGTTTCTTTCACCAGGAACCGTGCGAAAACACATCGAAAATATTTACACGAAACTTCAGGTACATAATAAATTGGAAGCCATTCAAAAGGCGAAAAATAACAATTTAATTTAAAGCAACTTTCTCTAAAAATAATTCCAATCCACCCGTAATTAAATGCGCAATTTCTGGACGGTTTTGTTTCATTTTTTCGAGATAAATCAACACATTTTGCAATACTAAATGGTTATTGGTTACAGTGCACATTTCAGCTATTTCAAGCGGTAACAACCAATCTTTCGGATGATTTTCTTTAACTAAATCAAAGATTTTTTCGATAGAAAGCGAAGTGTTTTTTTGATTTCTTAAATTTCTAATATTCAAATACAAATTTTCTAATTCTTCGCGTTCAGCCGATTTTATTGCTTTGATTGTATGACTTATTGGAACATGATTTATCATATCAAAACTAGCTACATCAGCGGGTCCGGAGAAAGCAGAAGTCACTTTTTTGCCAACAGCCATATCATAAACTCCCCACTCTGGTTGGAATAAAATGGTATCATTATGTTTAACAGTGCAGTTTTTAAAACTAATGATGATAATTTCTCCTTGCAGATTTCTAGAACCGGTAATAATTTCTCCAGTAACAATAATGTTTCCCTCAAATTCAAGCGTTACTTTTTCGGCTTCATAAATATCATAAGCACGCAAATCTCTGGGGCTCATGTCTTCAATCGCTAGGTTAATCCCTTTTAGTTTTCCAACTGGTGAACCAAAACCTTCCGCATGATATTGCGATCCGTGTCCCACTAATTCCTTTTCACGATACGACAAAGCTGTTTTTCCCGTCGTTTGAAAATAAACTGGTTTTCCATCTTCTTCAATTACATTGGTGAAAACGCCAGAAATTTGAATGCCTGTACTCAATTCAATTGTTCCTAAAGCGTTGGATTGAATTAACTTTTTCAAACTAGATAAACCGCCAGTTCTAAGTGCCATCGAATTGGCAAATTCTTCCAAAACCAAACTTAAATATGCAAAATCTGGAGTCACAAAAAGTTGAGGTTGTGGTTTTGTAATATCAAAACTTTGATCGGCAGCCGTAATATCATAAGTGATTTTCTTCACCTCATCCGTCATGCACCAAGCACTTTCTCCAATCGAGGATAGTAATCCTGCCCCGTATATTTTTGGATTTTCCAAAGTGCCAATCAAGCCATATTCCACGGTCCACCAATGTAAATTTCTAATTCGAGACATTTCCGAAAGTTCGCCCATATTGTTTTGCAAAAAATCAACTTGCGCTGCAGCAGCATCAATTTTTTGTTGTGGTGTCCCTTCGGCTTCTTTAAGAATCGATAGTAATCGCACCGCTTCATACATTTCGTAATCACGATGTGAAGAAATAGCTTTGCAACCAATTTCACCAAAGCGGCGTAAATATTCTGCATATTCTGGATTAGCAATAATGGGAGCATGACCTGCGCCTTCATGAATAATATCAGGTGCTGGCGTATATTCTATATGTTCTAATTGGCGAATATCCGAAGCAATTACTAGTACATTATAGGCCTGAAATTCCATAAAAGCATTTGGCGGAATAAAACCGTCCACGGCAACAGCAGCCCAACCAATTTCTTCCAAAATTCGATTCATGCCATACATATTCGGAATAGAATCTACTTCCAAACCTGTTTTTTCCAAACCATCTAAATAGGAATAGTGGGCAACTTTTGATAAGTAACTTACATTTTTTCGCATCACATAACGCCAAACCGCTTGGTTAATCGGTGTGTAATCAGCATAATGCTGTGGCTTAATGAATTGTTTCAAATGTTTTGGCAATCGGTCAATCAAAGGGTTGCTTTCAAATGCTTTTTCCATAATAAATAACTTTGTATTTGAAGTAAAGGTATCAATTTTTTTTGTAGCTATTTCCAGCTTTCCATTGCAATCTTTTTAGAGTTGTTCGGTTTTGAAAAACCTTACAGCTGTAAAAAGGATTTCCATTGCAATCTGGGCTAAAAAAACCGCAACATTGCTGCTACGGTTTCTATGCTATTTTATAAATCGGTCAACTGCCACTCAAGACGGCTTACTTCTTTTGAGGCGGATACTGCTCCAAAATTTTGCTCACAAATTCTTTAATTTTCTCATCTTTTTTGTTAGTGTCTTTGGTCAAAACACCTTCGCCTTCACCTTGCCAAATTAATTCTTTTTTCTTGGCATCAATCAAATCAATGTACAAAGTTCCTTCCGTATAACGGGAAATAGAAGTATTATTGCCGCCCCACATATATGGATTCCATCCATAGCCCCAGCCATAACCCCATCCGGAGTTAAACCGACTAACATCAACCTGTTCTCGTTCTTTAGTAAAAATATTGACCAACAAATCTGGTGTTTCATTTTTAGTAAATCCTTTAGCGGTCATGACCTCATCAATAGAACGAAGAATCCGCTTCTTATCTAAATCGGATATTTCGACTTTATCAATGCCATTTTTGTAAAAGGCAAAGGTTTTGTATTGCGCAAAATCTATTTTCTTGTCATAATCAGAGTTCACTTTGATAGAACTACAAGAAGAAAGAACAACGAGTAGGAGTAACGGTAAAATTTTTAATGTTTTCATATCTTTATAAATGTTTAATTTGTTTAAAAATTTCGCAACTGTTTAAAACTAATTTTAAAGTAAAAGCAAGTAGATATTTCACCCAGCTTTCAACTTTTATACCTCGTTAAACAATTTTGAAAAGTTCTTCATCAACTATAGTAGGGATGGTTACTTTTAATAAAGGTTGCGTTTGCATCGCTCTTTTTATGGCAAAAATAGCTCCTTCATTTCTTGCCCAATTTCTTCTCGAAATTCCGTTATTCACATCCCAGAAAAGCATTGATTCTAAACGCCTTGAAGCTTCCTTTGAGCCATCAAGAACCATGCCGAACCCGCCATTTATAACCTCTCCCCAACCAACGCCTCCGCCATTGTGAATAGAAACCCAAGTGGCACCCCGAAAACTGTCTCCAATCACATTTTGAATTGCCATATCGGCAGTAAAACGAGAGCCGTCATATATGTTCGAGGTTTCTCTATACGGTGAATCTGTTCCTGAAACATCATGGTGATCGCGGCCTAAAATGATAAAACCAATTTCTTCTTTTGCAATGGCTTGATTGAAAGCTTCCGCAATTTTGATTCTGCCTTCAGCATCTGCATAAAGAATTCGGGCTTGTGAGCCTACAACTAGTTTATTTTCTTGTGCGCCTTTTATCCATTGGATGTTATCGGCCATTTGCTGTTTGATTTCAGGAGGTGAATTTTTCATCATTTCTTCTAAAACAGTACACGCAATTTCATCAGTTTTGGCTAAATCTTCTGGTTTTCCAGAAGCACAAACCCAACGGAATGGACCAAATCCGTAATCAAAACACATAGGTCCCATAATATCTTGAACGTAACTGTTGTATTTAAAATCAATTTTATTAGTATCAAAAACATCGGCTCCAGCGCGAGAAGCCTCGAGTAAAAAGGCATTTCCGTAATCAAAGAAATAAGTTCCTTTTATGGTGTGTTTATTGATTGCTTTTGCATGACGGCGCAAGGTTTTTTGAACTTCTTCTTTAAATTTAGCCGGATTGTTAGCCATCATTTCATTAGCGTCATCAAATGAAATTCCAACGGGATAATAGCCACCAGCCCAAGGATTATGCAGTGAAGTTTGGTCTGAACCTAAATCAATATGTATATTTTCTTGATCAAAACGTTCCCAAACATCAACGATGTTTCCAAGATAGCCGATAGAAACTACTTCTTGATTGTAAAGTGCTTTTTTGACTCTAGGTACTAAATCTTCAATATTTTCTATAACTTCATTAATCCAACCTTGTGAATGGCGAATGTGCGTAATTTTCGGATTCACTTCAGCACAAACGGTAACGCAACCAGCAATAGTCCCTGCTTTTGGTTGCGCGCCAGACATTCCGCCTAAACCCGAGGTGATGAATAAGCCGCCTTTTGGACTTTTTTTTATTTTTCTAAATCCGTTTAAAACAGTTATAGTTGTACCGTGAACAATGCCTTGCGGACCAATGTACATATAACTTCCGGCCGTCATTTGACCGTATTGCGAAACTCCAAGGGCGTTCATTTTTTCCCAATCATCTGGTTTGGAATAGTTTGGAATCACCATTCCGTTGGTCACCACAACTCTTGGTGCTTCTTTATGTGAAGGAAACAATCCCATTGGATGTCCAGAATACATGGTTAATGTTTGTTCTTCTGTCATTTCTGACAAGTACTTCATGGTCAATAAATATTGTGCCCAGTTTTGAAAAACAGCTCCATTACCACCATAAGTTATGAGTTCATGAGGATGTTGTGCAACAGCATAATCAAGATTGTTTTGAATCATCAACATAATAGCTTTTGCTTGTTCACATTTTCCGGGATATTCAGAAATAGGTCGGGCAAATATTTGGTAATCTGGACGGAAACGGTACATATAAATTCGACCGTATTTTTCTAATTCTTTTTTGAATTCAGGAAGTAACTCGGCGTGATGTTTTGGTTCAAAATAGCGTAGCGCATTTTTTAATGCCAATTTTGTTTCATCAGCCGATAGGATTTCCTTTCGTTTTGGGGCGTGGTTTATAGCAACGTCGTATGGTTTTGGGTCAGGAAGTAGTGATGGAATTCCTTGTAAAATTTGTTCTTGAAATGTCATTTTTTATTAATTCGTTGATTTTGTAATTTAGATGTTGTTTTAATTTGCCCAGTTTTTTTATCGAAACCATAAGGACAATGACGACATCCACTTTTGCAACAATAGCCACGTTTTAAATGATAATTGGAGGTGAAACATTTATAACCTTCGGGAGTTAAATAATAATCTTCACCTTCAATTGATTTATTTTCATTATTTTGCTTTTTCATAGCTACAAATTTAAAGTATTCTAATAAATGGTTGTTGTCGTTTCGAAATATTTAATTCCAAAAGGTTTTGACGGGTTGGCTATTTATCCTTTTATATTAGTATCTCAAAATCATTTAAAGCAAAATTTAGTAATTATAAATCACGAAAAAATTCATATTCGGCAACAGTTGGAGTTGTTAATTTTGCTTTTTTTTATTTGGTACAGTTTGGAGTTTTTGTTTCGATGGATTCAATATAAAGATAGAAGAAAAGCTTACTTAAATATTTCTTTTGAACGAGAAGCGTATAAAAATGAAAAAGACCTTAACTATTTAAATCAAAGGTCATTTTGGACTTCGTTAAACTATTTATAATTAATAAAGGCTTTAGTCTAAAGAATATATTTATTATCTTTGTTTTATGAAAGATACCATTTTAGCACAAATATCGGAATTAAATCAAGAAGAGAAATCTCGATTATATAAAATTATAGAAGGCTTTTTGTTTGATAATGAAATAG
>NZ_JANXUG010000084.1 GCF_025352015.1 Flavobacterium sp. | reverse complement strand
ATTGGTAAATTTAACTTTTTTTTATTGAAATGGACATTCTATTTAAGAGGTTCTTTTTTAATAAAAACTATTTTTATTTAGATTAATTTTTTTATTTAGATTAAACTAAATGTTTTTTAATATAAAATCTAAATTTGGTTTAAACATCATTTGTTTAGTATGATATAAAATAAAGTCATCATCTAATTTTTCAATTTTGTTATAGTCAATTTTAAAAAGAGAACTTTGTTTGTTTCTTTGACCAAAAAATTCTAATATGATATTGTTTATTAATTGAGGAACAAAAACATTACTATCTGTTGAGGTAATGAATAAATGAAAATGTAGGTTCATTTCAATATTCTCATCAACAATATTATTTTTATGTTGGGACTTAAAAAATTCCTCTGATGTTTCAAAAAAACAATAATATTTGACAATTCTTTTTTCTAAATCTTTAATGTTAGTGAATGGATACATTTGATAAACATACTTTTTAATTCCAGTTCTAATATGTTTCTTTAACTCTTTCAATGTGAAGTTAGATTTGTTTCTGTTCTGTTGAACAACTAAATAATGAAGTCTTGATTTAGGTAAATTTTTAACCTCATTTAGTATTTGATTTTGATGAGGTTTTAATTCATAAGTTCTCATTATTAATCTTTATTTAATAGGACAATCATCAAACTAAATAAATTAATTTGAGAATTGAATAAGGGATATTCTTTTACAGAGAACTAACTGAAAACCTATGTGGTTTAGTTTAATCTTTCTATTTTGATTTTAATTTCTTCAATCTTTATTTTCAACTTTATCTTTTCTCTTTTCTTAAAATCTTTTTCTATTTCCAATTTCTCTTTATCTCTTTTAATTGTTTCCTCACATTTCCTAATCTTATCAAAATCAACCATTATTCTTTTCTAATTTTTCTATAAGTATTATTTCCATCAAATTAAATAAAGTCTTCTCTGGGTATAGAAATAAGTTCTTATACTTGATAATTTCACCATCTATACACTTTAATTCTCTTTGGATTTTTGACTTTGGAACTTTAAGAACTTGTTTCATAGTTTCAATGTCATATAGTCTTCTGTTATCTTTTATTATAAATTCTACCATTTGATTTTAACTTATATTTTTTCTCCAATAACTGGTATTCTTTTACAAGGTTATCAATGTTATCATCATCTTCATCATTTTCAATTTCATCTTGAACTTCATCTTTTTTTACTTCTTGACCATTGATTATTTCATCAAATTCATCTTCAAGTTTTCTATTAGAAACATTTGTTTCTTCATCAGGAAGTTCTTGACTATACTTTTCAATAATAAACTTAATAAAGTTAGTGTGGAGGTGTTTTTTCTTTTTCATATTCTTAATATTGATTTTTTGAGTTGATTTGGATCAACTTTAAATTATATATAAAAAAGAAATTAAGTTGTTTTTGAAATTAAGGATTTTTTACAGAGAAAAAACACTTTTGTGGAAAAAACGGTCAAATTGACCACCTAATTCCAGTGTAAATTGACCACCCGATTTCGGTGCAAATTGACCACCAAAAAACTACTGCCTTTTTCATGATGTTAGAACCATACATTCGTTAAAAAAACACGGATTATGGCAAATAAAATAACAGACATGAGTAAAATTAGAAAAGTAATTAAATTCCATTGCAATGGTAAGAGTAAGTTATTTATAAGCAGCTACTTATCCCTTTCCAGAAACACGGTAAAGAAGTATATTTCTTTATTTGAAGTCCTCGGATTAAGCTTTGAAGTGATTAATGAAAAAACAGATGCCGAACTGGAACTTTTGTTTTCACACACTACTGTGGAATCAATTAGCCCCAAATTGCAGATACTTTATGATTTTTTCCCTAAAATGGAACGGGAACTAAAAAAAGTTGGTGTTACCATACAGCACATGTGGGAGCAATATATTGCCGTAAATCCTGATGGTTACAAGAGTTCACAATTTAGCCATCATTATAAAATATGGGGTAAACGAGTCAATCCAGTAATGCACATGAATCACAAAGCTGGTGATAAAATGTATGTGGATTATGCTGGAAAAACACTCTCCATTATTGATAAAGACACGGGTGAAATCAAAGACATCCAATTTTTTGTTGCCATATTAGGGGCTAGTCAATACACTTATGCAGAGGCTTCTATGAGCCAACAAAAGGGAGATTTTGTTACATCTGTAGAGAATGCAATGCGTTTTTTTGAAGGTACTCCTGCGGCAATTGTTCCAGATAATTTAAAATCTGCGGTAATAAAAAGTAGTCGTTTTGAACCAACAATTAATGAAACTTTGGCTGATTTAGCGGAACATTACGAAACTACAATCTTGCCTGCCAGAGCTTATAAACCAAGAGATAAGTCATTAGTTGAAGGAGCTGTCAAGATATTATACAGAAGGATTTATGTAAATCTAAAAGAAACCAAATTCTTTAGCCTGGAAGAATTAAACCAACAGATATGGGATTTATTAGACACTCATAATAGCCGAAAACTCACAGGACGTCCTTATTCTCGCATAGAATTGTTTTTAGAAGATGAGCAACAAAAATTGCGACCACTACCACAAGAACGCTTTGAAATCAAATACCAATCCTTTGCAACAGTAATGCAAAACGGACATGTTCAATTAAGTCAAGATAAAAATTACTACAGCGTTCCGTATCAATATGTAAAGAAAAAAGCGAAACTATTGTATACCAAATCAACTGTAGAGATATATTATAAATACAATCGAATAGCTGTCCATGCCCGAAATTACAAACCTTATGTCTATACCACAACCCCAGAGCATTTAGCAAGTACGCATCAATTTGTAGCCCAATGGAGCGCTGCCCGCTTCATTGATTGGGCAAGTAGTATTGATGAGTCAGTAGGAGAATATATTATGCAGATAATCGAAAGTAGAAACCACCCTGAACAGGCTTATAAAAGTTGTTTAGGAATACTAAACTTCGAGAAAAAGGTAGGTAAGCAGCGGTTAATAAATGCCTGTAAACGGGCACTTGATTTTAAAATTTACAATTTTAAGACGATACAGAACATTTTAGAAAACAACCTAGACCATATTGATTTTGAACAGGAACAGGAGCAAGAACTCCCGAGTCACGGTAACATAAGAGGGAAATATTATTATAACTAAATTAAATCTTAAAAACATGAATGAATCCACAGTAACAAAAATGAAACAAATGAAGCTTTATGGTATGTATAATGCTTTTAAAACAGCCATTGAAAGCGGAAAAACGGACCATTACACACTCGATCAATTTGTATCGATGATTATTGATGCTGAATGGGACGAAAGGCACAATCGTCGTATTCAACGCAGTATTACCAATGCCAGATTCCATTACAAATCAAATATTGAAAGTATCAATTTTGATGTATCTCGTAATCTTGACCGAAATATGGTACTGCGTCTGGCAGAATGCGAATTTGTAGAAAAAAATGAAAACATTTTAATCACTGGAAGTACTGGTGTAGGCAAGAGTTATTTAGGCACCGCATTAGGTTATCAAGCCTGTATACAAGGTTTTAAGGTAAGTTATTTTAATACTTCAAAGTTGTTTGCTAAATTAAAAATGGCCAAAGCAGATGGTTCTTACCTGCGAGAACTTGCCAAAATACAGAGACAAGATGTTATTATACTTGACGATTTTGGACTACAAGCATTAGATAGTCATAACCGAATTACCCTTTTGGAAATCATTGAAGACCGACATAATAATGGTTCAATTATCGTAACCTCACAAATCCCAGTACAAGGATGGTACGATATAATTGGAGAAAAAACCATAGCTGATGCAATTTTGGATAGACTGATACATCAATCTCACCGACTCGAATTACATGGAGAATCTATGAGAAAAAAAAGAGGTGTAAGCAAGCAATAATATTAAGTATATTTGAATACTAATTAACAGATGAAAAAAAGTAGTTTTTAATGAAAAATGGAGGTGGTCATTTTGCTCCGGAATTAGGTGGTCATTTTGAATTGGAATCAGGTGGTCACTTTAAATTGGAATTGGGTGGTCAATATGACTGGAATTTGCA
>NZ_JANXUG010000037.1 GCF_025352015.1 Flavobacterium sp. | reverse complement strand
CTACAAATTATCGAATTTTCAAACAACCGAATCCACTTATTTAAATATCATTATCAAACGTTCGCTGGTATGCTTGTGGAATTTTTTTAGTTTATAATCCCCAAAAGTATCCAATAGATAAATTCCAGTTTCAGTCATCATATTTTGAAAATCTTCTAAAGTATAGGCTCTGACTTTTTCAGTGAAATGAAAGGCTTCGCCATGGTCATCAAAATCAATTTCTTTACGAATAAAACCGTCTATTACAGATCGTTTTATATGAAAAATAATGCCATCTACTTCTTTAGTCTCTTGTGGAATTAAGTTGTCAATAACGTTTTGGGAATTCATAAAATCAATCACGGCAAAACCATATTCCGATAGGCTTTCCTTGATAGCAATTAAAGTTTTTAGATCATCTTCACGATTTTCAAAATAACCAAAACTCGTGAATAAATTGAATATAGCATCGAATTTTTGTTCAAAGGGTTCTCTTTTATCATGCACCACAAAATGCAGGTTTTCATTGGCGTTTTTATTGGCTTCAGCAATACTGTTTTCAGACAAATCGGCACCAACAACATCAAAACCCAATTGGTTCAGATAAATAGCGTGTCGTCCTTTGCCACAGGCTAAATCGAGAACTTTGGCTTTTTCGGGCAAGTTTAAATAGTGGGTAAGATTGTCCATAAAGATTTGTGCTTCACGGTAGTTTCTGTCTTTATAAAGGATGTGATAATAAGGCGTGTCAAACCAGGAGATGTACCAATTTTTAGTTTCGGGTTTCGGGTTTGAGGTTTCTGGATTTGTTTCTTCTACCATTTATTCTTTTGAAATGAATTCTGAACGGACAAATTTAACGTATTTTTGCCGAAAAAAGAGCATTTGAATATTGATAATGAATTGCTAGCAGCCTTTTGACTGCGTTCAAGGTGACAAAATTTAAATTATGGAGAATTTTAAGATGGTTGCCAAAACTTTTTTTGGTTTTGAAGAAATATTAGGTAAAGAATTGCAACAGTTGGGTGCACAAGACATAGAAATTGGTACGCGTGCCGTGAGTTTCAAAGGTGATAAAGGATTTATGTACAAAGCCAATTTGGCGTTGCGAACTGCGTTGAAAATAGTAAAACCAATTTATTATTTCAAGGCAACAAATGACCAAAATTTATACAAAGGCATTCAAGGTATTGATTGGTCAAAATATATCGGCGAAAGCCAAACCTTTGTGATTGACACAACCATTCATTCTGATTATTTTAAACATTCCCAATTTGTATCGCAAAAAGTAAAAGATGCTATTGTAGATCAGTTTAGAGAAAAAACAGGACAACGACCAAGTGTAGATAAAGATTTCCCAGATTTACGAATAAACATTCATATTGATAGAGACCAATGTTCAGTTGCGCTTGATACTTCTGGAGCTTCATTGCATCAAAGAGGTTACAAAACCGCAACAAATATAGCTCCTATAAATGAAGTATTGGCTGCGGGAATATTGTTGCTAACAGGTTGGGATGGAAGCTCCGATTTTTTAGATCCAATGTGTGGTTCGGGAACTTTACTGGCAGAAGCTGCTATGATTGCTTGTAATATTCCAGCAAATATTAACAGAAAGGAATTTGCTTTCGAAAAGTGGAACGACTGGGATAATGATTTATTCGATCAGATTATTGATGCTTTAATGAAACGAACCAAAGAGTTTCACCATACGATTATTGGTTACGACAAGGCGCCTAGTGCTGTTCAAAAAGCGAAAGACAATATTATAAATGCCAATTTTGAGGACTACGTAAGCGTCATGCAAGGCGATTTTTTTGAAAGCAAAAAAGAAAATACTGGATCCTTACACATGGTTTTTAATCCACCTTATGGGGAACGATTAACAGTAGAAATGGAACGTTTTTATAGAGAAATTGGTGATACCTTAAAGAATAATTACCCCAATACCAATGCTTGGTTTATCACCGCTAATTTGGAAGGTTTAAAATTTGTTGGACTTCGACCATCACGCAAAATCAAACTTTTCAACGGAAGTTTAGAAGCTCGTTTGGTAAAATACGAAATGTATGAAGGTAGTAAACGAACGAAATTTAATTTTCCAGATACTGATAACGATAAGTATGATTTTAAACAATAAATTTTGCAATTCCAAAGGCAGCTGCAGCGGCTATTAAACCTATAGCCGTAACTTTAAGTGCTCCTATTAGAGGAGGTTGACCGGTTATTTTACTTTTAAAATATCCAAAAACAAACAAACAAATGGTTGTAATAATTGCAGAAATTAGCAGTCCATCTTTTGGATTAGAAGTAAAAAAATAAGCAGACAAAGGCAAAAATCCACCAACAACATAAGAAGTTCCTATCGTCAAAGCACTATTTCTGGGTCTGTTGGGATTTGGTTTTTCTAATCCCAATTCAAATTTCATCATAAAATCTACCCATTTAACTTTGTCTTTAGCAAGTTGATTTGCAATAAGGGTTTGTCCTGCTTCGTCTATTCCGTAATCGGCAAATATTTCTTTTACTTCGTCAATTTCTTTTTGATGGTAATGGTCTACTTCATAATTTTCTCTTTTTAACTCGCTTTCGTAATGTTCTTGTTCGGTTTTTCCAGCCAAATAGCCACCCAATCCCATAGCGATACAACCTGCAACAATTTCGGCTATGCCTGCGGTTATTACAATTGCATTACTATTTACAGCGCCACTTAATCCTGCTGCCAGCGCAAACGGAACTGTCAAACCATCGCTCATTCCTATAACCATATCGGTTATAAAATCAGAGCTTTTTAAATGTTGTTCTTGGTACGCAATATCCATGGGTTGCTTTTTATAATTTCATCAGCGGTGAAAATGAAATAACAGTTTTTAAAATTTATGAAATTATATTTAGAAAATGAATCAATGTTTTTTATTCTACAAAAAACAGCACAGCACCGTCATTGCTTCCATCATTGATTACACCTTTGAAAGTTTCATCCATAACTACTTTAAATTTAGATGAAAATTTGCGAGGTCTTAAATAGCGTGCTGTAATTTCAACAGCATTATCTTTTTTTACTTTTATTTTTACATAATTGTACACATAACCGTAATGATGTTGATTGATTAAAACAGTTTGTGAAGTTGTAACAAATGAAGGTTGTTTTCCTTTAAAAACACTAGAATCAAAATATTCATAAGTATCAAAACGCAAACCACCAATGGCATCTACCGATTCTTTTTCTTCGACACCATCCGAAAAAAGTTTGCATTTTCCATAGTAAATTACGGTTTTCACCGATTTTCCTGATTTGAGAGCTGTCATTAATTCTTCAAAATTATGAATGCTAGATTGGGCTGAAAGGGTTACGTTAAATAAAATAGAAATTATAATGAAATATATTTTTTTCATAATATTTTAAAGTTGTATTGGTTGTTATTTTTCTTTTTTGTGTTCTTTTTCAATAACGTTAATAAGAGTTTTTATTTGTTCGGCTTCAATTCTTTTGGCTTTTATAACTTTATTTTTATCTAAAATGTAAATTACTGGCGTAGAATAAACATCGTATTTCTCGACGGCGTTGTTGTAATGCGCTCCATCATAAACATTTATCCAAGGTAATTTATGCTCGTCAATGTATTTTAAATATTTTTCGCCTTCATGTTGCATGTAAACACTGTAAACTTTAACATTTTTCTTTTCTTTCAACAGTTCATTGTAGGCAACTAAAAGCTTTGGAATTTCTTTTTGACAATGTCCGCAGTCTACATCCCAAAAAACAAGAATAGTAAAATCAGCTTTTACATCGCTTAATTTGACATACATATTGTTTATTTGATTCACATTTTTATAATATACGGCTGTCATTTCTTCGTTGTTTTTCGCATCTTCAAATCCCATGGCTTTCATTTTTGAAAAATCTTCGGCTTTAATCATGTATAAATCGGGAGCAGGTGCACCCAATAAAAGTGGTTTTAGTTTTTCGGCACGTTTTATAATTTTTGTTACAATTTCGGTATCTTCATAAATACCATCAGCTCTACCCGTTTTGAAATAAGTATCAGACATGTGTACAAAAACTTTGTCAAAGCCCATGAGTTTTGAAGTTTCATAGGAATAAGTAAAATGCGCCAATAGTATTTTGTAAAGTAAACTTCCTGGTTTGGTTCTGTTCATCAGTTTATCAATTTCGACACTAATGCTATCAGGATGTGTCACAACAACAGACTCGAAATATTTTTTTATTTTTCCACTAAAAAACGGATTTCGCATAGAACCATCATCTTTGAAATCTACATTATCCCAAAATTTTTTTTTGTAATATTTATAGGATTGAATACTGTCTGGTCTGCCGTTTGAAGCTTTTGGAATGTCTTTGAGCAATTTTTCAACTTTCAAATTCATCACATCGCCAATAAAGGTTCCTTTGTGTTGTTCCAGAAACTTTTCTTCAAAATTATTAATGAGTTTTTCGCCTTCTTTTTGTTTTTCATTTAATGCTATCGTATCTTTCTTGTTAAGCAATTTTGCGGTTTGCTTGAAGGTTTGAAAATCTTTATTTTTTTCATTAATGAATTGAATGTAATTAAAAAATTCATTTTCTAAAGGAGAATTTAATGCGGTGAGTTCTTTGCCAATATTGGCGTTTGCGACACTTTTTAATTCTAGATTTTGCGTGTTATCATCAATAAAAAAATCAAAATAAATGGCTTTCTTTTGACTTACCAAAGAGTAAATTCCTTTGTCGAGTTTAGTTTTTCCTTTAAAAACTATCTTACCGTCTTTTATAGATTTGCAAGTATCTTTTATTAATGTTTTGTCAAACTGATAGTAGGTGAGGTAAGCCAGTGAATCGGTACAATTTTTTAGATTGATGGTGATTTGATATCCAGATTGTGCAACTGCACCAAATGAAGCGGAACATAAAAACAAGGCAAGGAGTAATTTCTTCATAAACAAACTAAATATTTATTAAATACTATTAGACGCTCAAAATTAATATAATTTATAAAATAGTAAGGCAATCAATTTTTAAAATTTCCTTAAAATTGTTTTAAACAGATGGTTTGTAAAACGCTATTTTATTAATTTTTTAATACTAATCTAAATCGAGCTTTACCGCTTTCTAAATGCTCAAATGCTTCGTTGATTTTTTCCATCGGGAACTCTTCCACTGTAGGATAAATTTTATGACGTACACAAAAATCCAGCATAGTTTGGATAAGTGCTGGACTTCCGATAGGACTACCACCAACTGTTTTTTCTCCCATAATTAAGCTAAAAGCAGGAATTTCCATGGGCTCTAAAACAGCACCAACGGTATGAAATTTTCCTTTTGGTGCTAAACAAGTTAAATAGGAATTCCAGTCAAGTTTAACATTTGTTGTATTCAAAATAAAGTTTAATTGGCCTGCAATTGTGGCTAATTCTTCTGCATTGGTTGAGTTTATAACTTTGCTGGCACCCATCGCAAGTATTTCGGCTTTCTTGGCTGAATTTGAACTAAAGGCAACAACTTCGCAACCCCAATGTTTTAAAAATTTTATAGCCATGTGACCTAATCCACCAATACCTATAACGCCAACTTTGTCTGTAGGTTTTACCCCAGATAATATTATTGGATTAAAAACTGTAATGCCACCGCACAATAAGGGTCCAGCTTTGCTCATATCAATTTGTTTTGGTAACAGAATCGCCCAAGACCAATGCCCGCGAACGTAATCAGCAAAACCTCCGTGACGTCCTACAATAGTTGATTCGCCATTGTTACAAAGATGTTGACTTCCATTCATGCATTGATAACAGTGCATGCAGGATTGCGACATCCAACCTAAACCTACTTTGTCACCAATTTTTAAACTCTTTACTTGATTGCCAATGGCTACAATTTCACCTACAATTTCATGACCAGGCACTAAAGGGTATTGTGACATCCCCCAATCGTTGTTAACCATACTCAAATCGGAGTGGCATAACCCGCAATAATGAACTTTGATGTCTACTTCTTCATTGCCAATAGTTGATAATTCATAAGTGAAAGGTTCTAATTTCCCTTTGGCTGCATGCGCTGCGTATGCTTTTACTGTTTTCATCGTGTTAAATATTTAATGACAACAATGTAATACTTTTTTTTGATTTAAATTATTAATTTTTATGGCCTATTTTGATGATTTAAGTATCTTTACAACCGTAATCATAAACTCAAAGACAGTCATGTCAAAAAAAGTAAAAGCCTTTCTTTACAACTTTATTTGTTTCGCAGTTTTATTTATTGTATTTCGTTATTTAATACAACATTACACTAACTTGACTGGCTATTTTATTCCAATTACTGCCTTTGTAGTAGGAACATTATTGGCACCAAAATTTCAAGCGGTTTTCACTGCTGATGGCGAAAAACTATATATGAAATGGCTTTTTATAAAAGGAGTGAAAGAAATTTGAAATGCAAATTATAAATTTACTTTTTTTTAACCGTTTCTTTTTTTTCTTTTGGCTTAACAGTTGATTTGTAGAGAGGTATAAAATAGGAGACTGTATAATTAAAACCAACACCAAAATTTCCATTATAAGTTCTGTTAAAACCTGGTATGTAAAGATTGTCAAAATTATTAGGCAACTTTTGTGAAATTAAACGGTTCAATCTAAAACTGAATCCAACGAAAACATTATTAAACACTTTGGCTTTCACTCCTGCCACTACTTCAACCCATTGTGCCGATAAACCAGCAAATTTACCTCCCAAAACAATTATGGGTGCTTCTCCAAAATAAGAATTAGCATTGTAAATTTGATAACTGTTGAGCGTTTGACTAAAACTACTCAAGCCATATCGTAGCCCAACTGATATAATATTTTCCATGTTGAGCCAATTTTCATAAGTGTTAAAATCAAATCCTACCTTAAGATAAGTTCCTTTGGTCGTAAAGTTGAGTTGATTATCATTAACGGTTTTATTTTCATTCCCAATTTCAGCAGCTAAATAGTGTCGTCTTGTTAAACGATAATCCCCTACAAGTTCTAAACCTCGATACTCTTTTTCGTAAAAAGAACGCGTGAGTTTGAATAAATCAACTCCTACACGCAAACCATAGCGCTCTTTTTTTAGTGGAATGCTGTCTTTTTTAACGGGACTCTTTTCGGTTACAACTTTGACAGGTTTAATAGATTTTTCTTGTGCATTGCTAATAAATGAAAGCAACACAAGGCAAATACTACCAATAAATCTTGATATGTGTTTCATTTTCGGTTACAATGTTTGATGTTAAAATGTTGATGTCCTTTATCCAATAACCAGTCGGTACTGCCGAATCTGTTTTGATAACGCCATTTGGAGAAGCATTCAGTTCAAAAATGGTTTTGTAACCACACGCTCTGGAAACAAAAATGTTTTGACGTATATAATTAAATTGAAGTAAGTCTTCATCAGGAATTAAGACCGTACTATTGAGTATCAAACTATATTGGGTAAGGTCTTGTGAAATATTCAATGGTAATTGGAGTTTGCTTCCATTAAAAAGATAACGGGTTCCATCGGTTTGGGATAGTGATTTATTAAAAACTATAAAATCGGATGCGCCAACGCCTTTAACTTTTAGGTTTAAAACATTTTTCACATTTGCTGGATTGGAAATATCATAAAACTCCAATACCAATCGTGGAGTAGTTTCATCAGTACAAACGTCATCTTTCTCACAATTAGAGCATAAAATTGCCAACGAAAGAAGTAGTAGTGTTTTTTTCATATAATAGTAAGTAATTCGTAATCTGTTATCTTTTTTCCAAAAGTACAACATTTTCTACATGATGCGTTTGCGGAAACATGTCTACGGGTCGCACGCGAGTTACTTTGTAGTGTTCATCCATCAACGCCAAATCTCGTGCTTGTGTTGCCGAATTACAACTTACATACACAATTTTATCAGCACCAATTTTCAAAAATTGTGCAACTACATCTTTGTGCATACCATCTCTTGGCGGATCCGTAATGATAACATCAGGTTTACCGTGTTGTGCAATAAAATCATCGTTGAAAACGTTTTTCATATCACCAACATAGAATTCGCAGTTGGTAATATTATTGCGTTTGGCATTTTCTTTAGCATCAATAATTGCTTCGGGGACAGATTCTATGCCAATGACTTTATTGGCATTTTTGGCTACAAACTGGGCAATAGTACCTGTTCCTGTATATAAATCATAAACTACTTCATTGCCAGTTAATCCTGCAAATTCTCTGGTAATTTTATATAATTCGTAGGCCTGATTGGAATTGGTTTGGTAAAACGATTTAGCGTTTATGCTAAACTGTAAACCTTCCATTTCTTCTAGAATATAATCTCTGCCTTTATACAATTTGATGTCTTGATCGTACAAAGTATCATTGGCTTTGCCATTGATAACATATTGCAATGAAGTAATTTTCGTAAACGAACTATGAATAAATTCTAACAACATTTCGCGTTGCGCTTTATCATCGTGAAAAAATTGAATTAGTACCATGATTTCTCCCGTAGAAGCGGTTCTAATCATCAAGGTTCGCAACAGTCCTTCATGATTTCGAGCATTAAAAAAGGACATATTATTTTTCACGGCAAATTCACGAACGGCATTCCGAATAGCGTTTGATGGGTCTTCCTGTAAATGACATTTTTCGATATCTAATATCTTGTCCCACATTCTTGGGATGTGAAAACCTAAAGCAGGTTTTTTGCTCAAAGTTTGGTCTTCTTCTTTGATTTCGTTTTCGTTTAACCAGCGCGTATCAGAAAATCCAAATTCCATTTTGTTCCTATAAAAGAATTGTTTTGCTGAACCCAATATGGGCTCAAAGATTGGCAATTCAATTTTACCGATGCGTTTCAGGTTATTAGATACTTCCTGATTTTTGTAAAACAATTGTTGTTCGTATTTCATATTCTGCCATTTGCAACCGCCACAAGCGCCAAAATACTTGCAAACAGGCTCAATTCGGTTTTCAGAATAGGAATGAAATTTTATAGCTTTACCTTCAAAATAGGATTTTCTTTTTTTCAAAGTTTGCACATCAATCACATCGCCCGGAACAACGTTTGGAATAAAAATAATCTGACCTTCGGGCGCTTTTGCCACAGATACGCCTTTGGCACCAGCATCTAAAACGGTTATGTTTTCAAAAATGACTTTGTTGGTTTGTTTTTTTTCCATGGCGCAAAAATAAACTATTGGTTAAAACTTGGTACATATTTGATAAAAAAATATAATTTAGTTAAAAATTTAAAAATGCATACCCATTTAGCTCTTCTTCGCGGCATCAATGTTTCGGGACACAAAATGATAAATATGGTAGCTTTGAAAAAAGCTCTAGAAAACATTGGTTTTGCTAATGTGGTAACTTATATCCAATCAGGCAATGTGTTTGTAGCTACAGATGAGGAAAGTCAGGCAAAGGTTGGCTTTCTTATTAAACAAGAAATTTTTAAAGAATTTGGACACGATGTTCCTGTTATTGTTATCGGTAAAGAAGATTTGCAAGGCTGTTTAGATAGAAACTTGTTTTTGAATGAACCAACAGTTGATTTAAAGAAATTGTACGTATCGTTTATTGCTTCCGAACTGCCCGAAAATATGGTGACCCAGCTCAACCTAAACTTTATAAAACCCGATGAAATTCAACTTGATGGCAAAAGAATCTATTTGAAATACGACACCTCGCCAGCTAAAACCAAACTGGATAATAAATGGATTGAAAAAAGCATGAATGTAATTTCAACCACTCGCAATTGGAATACGGTCAACAAGTTACTAGAAATGTACGATTAAAAGGAACAAAGTCAAAAACTATAATTGGATTAGAAATAACAATTAATAAGTAACTTTTTAAATCTTATTGTGTACTTACTTTGTATAAAATTTTAAATAGGATATAATTATGAAAAGAAATGCCACCGCTGTTTGGAATGGTGCCGTAACCACTGGAACAGGAAAAATTTCCACACAAAGTACCACATTAAACAATGCTCAATATTCGTTCAAAACCCGTTTTGAAGATGGTGTTGGTACCAACCCAGAAGAGTTGGTTGCTGCCGCACATTCGGGTTGTTTTTCCATGCAATTGTCTGCATTTATTGGCGAAGCTGGTTTTGAGGCTGAAAGTATTCAGACCAAATGTGATATTAATTTAGTAGAAGGGACTATTATCGGTTCACATTTGACGGTAGAAGCTAAAATTCTGGGATTGTCGAATGAAGTTTTTCAAGAATTGGTTACTAAAGCCGAGAAACAATGTCCGATTTCAAGATTATTGAACACCGAAATTACTTCAACAGCTACTTTATTGTAAGCTAAACAAGATTTCAAATAATAACCTCATTGCTTTTCTAGTAATGAGGTTATTTGATGGTTTAAAAATGTAAATTAGCATTAAAAAAAACCATCATGAAGAAAACTAATAAATTCAAACGTTTTTGGAACGTTCTCGGTCCTGGTTTAATAACAGGTGCAAGCGATGACGACCCATCAGGCATTGCTACATATTCACAAGCTGGAGCAGCTTATGGACTTTCTACGTTGTGGACCGCAATTATTACTTTTCCTTTGATGGCGGCCATTCAAGAAATGTGTGCTCGTATAGGTATTGTGACAGGTCTTGGTTTGACTGGTGTACTCAAGATCAATTACTCTAGGAAGATATTGTATTTTACTTTATTATTCAGTTTTCCTGCTATTGTGATGAATATTGGTGCAGATATTGCCGCCATGGGAGCTGTAAGCAATTTGTTATTTCCCTTTATAAATGCAATTTATTTTTCTGTTTTCTTTACGATAGTACTTATTTTTCTAATCATTTATTTGCCGTATCAAAAAATGGCAATGGTATTAAAATATCTTTGTATTGTCTTGGTGGTTTATTTCATCGTTCCCTTTTTGTATCATCAAAATATAATGGAGATTTTTAAAGGAACTTTTATTCCCAAAATTACATTTACTAAAGATTATGTTGCTATTTTAGTTGGAATACTGGGAACTACAATTTCGCCTTATCTGTTTTTTTGGCAGGCTACAATGGAAGCTGAAACAATAAAACAAAATAAAAGAGTTTTGATAGTTAATAAAAAAATCTTATCCAACATGAAAACTGATGTTGATTTTGGAATGTTGTTTTCAAATATGGTAATGTATTTTATTATTTTGACTACAGGAACGGTTTTGTTCAAAGATGGTTTTCACCAAATTGACACCGTAGAGCAAGCCGCTACAGCTTTAAGACCACTAGCAGGTAATTTTGCTTATTTGTTGTTTGCGATTGGAATTATAGGAACTGGACTTTTGGCTATTCCTGTTTTGAGTGGGTCTATATCCTATATTATTACCGAAACTTT
This sequence comes from Flavobacterium sp., assembly GCF_025352015.1. Classification (GTDB taxonomy): domain Bacteria; phylum Bacteroidota; class Bacteroidia; order Flavobacteriales; family Flavobacteriaceae; genus Flavobacterium. Next base: position 11,245 of record NZ_JANXUG010000037.1, on the reverse strand, counting down.
TGGATGGGAACAAGGATTGGATAAAAAATTTCACGAGGCCAAAGCATTTTACATAATAATGACAATTTCTTTAATAATAGGTTTATTACTAAATTATATTGGTATCTCTCCAGTTAAGGCCTTGATTTATACCGCAATTTTATATGGAATAACAGCTCCAGTATTGATAGCCATTATTCTACATATCTCTAATAATAAAAAGGTAATGGGAGAATTTACCAATAAAGGGATGTCAAATATATTAGGTTTTGCTGCTTTAATAATTATGACTGTTGCTGCCGCAACTTTACTGTATTTACAATTTATAACATGAGAATAACGAATTAATAATTACGAATTAGGAAGTTTATGAAGGAAAATATAATTCAAATTAAGAGTATGCTTTTGCGGTTAGGATTGTGAAAGTTTGCCAACACTTAAGTAATGTAAAAAAAGAATTTGTATTGAGTAAGCAATTGTTGCGTTCAGGAACATCAATTGGCGCTAATACTGAAGAAGCCATTGGTGGACAATCAGAGAAAGAATTTTTTGCCAAACAAACTATTGCATACAAAGAAGCTCGTGATACACATTATTGGATTAGATTACTAACAGATACTGGTTATTTTCAAAAAGGAGAAAGCGAGAATTTGTTAAAAGATGTTACTGAATTATTAAAAATAATTGGTTCTATCCAAAAAACATTACGCAATAACAATTCGTAATTCATAATTTATAATTCGTAATTAAATTATACTTTTGCTGAAAATAAGGATGATTTCTCTCCAATAAGAAGGAATTATTATTCAAGAATTTAAATTACCCCAAAATGTCAGTTTTAGAAAAAATGAGTTCAACCGAAGCAATTGCTCTGGAAAACAAGTATGGAGCACATAATTATCATCCACTTCCTGTAGTATTAAGTAGAGGCGAAGGAGTTTATGTTTGGGATGTTGAGGGTAAAAAATATTACGACTTTCTATCGGCATATTCTGCAGTAAATCAAGGGCATTGCCACCCAAAAATTGTGGGAGCTTTGATAGAACAAGCAAAAATTTTAACTTTAACTTCAAGGGCTTTCTACAATGATAAATTAGGAGTTTATGAAGAATATATTACCAATTATTTTGGTTTTGATAAAGTATTGCCCATGAATACTGGTGCAGAAGCGGTTGAAACAGCCTTGAAATTATGCAGAAAATGGGCTTACGAAACCAAAGGCATTCCCGAAAACGAGGCTCAAATCATTGTATGTGAAGGTAATTTCCACGGAAGAACAACTACAATTATTTCGTTTTCAAATGATGAAAATGCCCGTAAAAACTTTGGTCCGTACACGACCGGATTTTTAAAAATTCCCTATAATGATATCGAAGCTTTAAGAAAAGCAATCACCTCATCAAAAAACATCGCTGGTTTTTTAGTTGAACCTATTCAAGGAGAAGCCGGAGTTTTTGTTCCTGCCGAAGATTATTTGGTGAAAGCCAAAGTTTTATGCGAAGCAAACAATGTGTTGTTTATTGCCGATGAAATTCAAACCGGAATCGCACGAACTGGTTCTATTTTGGCAGTTTGCGGCAATTGTACTTGTGAGGATAAGTGTGAAAAACAAGCTAGTTACGTTACGCCTGATATATTAATTTTAGGAAAAGCTATTTCAGGCGGAGCTTATCCTGTTTCAGCAGTTTTGGCTAATAATGCTATAATGGATGTGATTAAACCTGGGCAACACGGTTCTACTTTTGGAGGAAATCCTATTGCCAGTGCGGTAGCCATTGCTGCGTTGGAAGTGGTAGATAATGAAAATTTGATTCAAAATGCCAGAAAATTGGGTATCATTTTTCGTACAGAATTAGCAAAATATATTGAAACCTCAACAATTGCCACTTTAGTTCGAGGAAAAGGATTGTTGAATGCTATTGTAATTAACGATAGCGAGCAAAGTGATACGGCCTGGAATATTTGTATGAAGTTAGCCGAAAATGGTTTGCTAGCCAAACCAACACACGGAAACATTATTCGTTTTGCCCCGCCATTAGTAATGAATGAAGAACAATTATTAGAGTGTATTTCGATTATTATTAAAACATTAAAAGCCTTTGAAAGAACATAACAAAAACTATTAATAACTAACCAAAACCTTTTTAATTATGGAAGATCAAAACAAATTAAGTTTAAATGATTTAGCAATTGCAGCTTTACGAGAAAGTGCCAAATGGTGTCTGTTTTTAGCCATCGTAGGATTTATTTTCATCGGATTAATGATAATTTTAGGTGCTTTTATGAGTGTTGCAATGTCAGCAATGCCAAGTAATGTCGCGTTCGGCAGTGCTGCAAGTACAAATTCAATTATTGCGATGAAAAGTTATTTTGGCGTTTTGTACATTTTATTTGCAGTTCTTTATTTTTTCCCTGTTTATTATTTATACAAATATGCAGCAGGAATAAAAAAGGCTACAGAGTCAGGCAACAATGATGTTTTGTCCGATGCATTGGTCAATTTAAAATCTCATCATAAATTTTTAGGAATTATGACAATTGTAATGATTGTAGTTTATATTCTTGCATTTGTTGGAGTTATTATTTTTGCAGCAAAATTTGCCAGTGCAGGAAGAATGTAATTTTAATAAATATATGTACATAAAACCAGCTAATTCGGCTGGTTTTTTTATTTTTGGAAATAAAAATAATAATTATGAAGAAACTTGTTGTACCATTTATGTTTGTTGCAATTTTGGTTGGCTTGTTTGAGCAATCAAAAACAAAACCCAATATATATATTTTATGCAGCACCTTGGTTATTTTTATGTTTGGTATGATGCAATTAATGTCAAAAGTTTCTAGTAAAAAAGAAGAATTAAAAGAGGAAAAAGATGTTGAATAAAGGCGATAAAGTTTCGGTTTTAGACGATTCCATTGACGGAATTGTTATAAAAATAGAAGGAACAGCAGTAACTATAGAAACAACAGACGGATTTAACTTGACTTACAAAAGTAGCGAGTTAATAAAAATTGAAAACGGCAGCACACTAAAATTCAGCTTTAATAAAAGCCAAATTATCAGCGAAAAAGAAGTTGTTAAACCCAACTATATCAACAAAGAAAAGAAGTACAAAAAAGAAATTCCACCACCTGAATTTGATTTACACATCGAAAAGTTAATCAAAAGTTACAAAGGGATGAGCAACTACGATATTTTAACTTTACAGATAGAAACAGCAAAACGACATATTGAATTTGCAATTCGCCAAAGAATTCCGAAGATTGTTTTCATTCACGGCGTAGGTGAGGGCGTTCTGAAATCGGATCTTGATTTTTTATTGGGGCGTTATGAAAATATTATTTTTCAAGATGCTAATTATCAAAAGTATGGAAGTGGCGCAACCGAAGTTTACTTTAAGCAAAATTTGAAATAGTTACAATAAAGATTGTAAAGATTTTCACATATTTTTTGTACTAATTATGTAAATTGTTTTCTACTTTAAAGTTCTTTTTGTTGGTAGTAATTAATTAATAAATCAACAAATTTGCTATAACTTTCCAATCCATCCTTTTGTTGATTTGCTTTTAAATATTGGTCATAAAATGCATGAAAACCTTTGTCAATAAAGGTGTCGTACCGCTTCCAAAATATATCACTTTCTTTATAGTTTTCCAAAATTCCAAGATTGATAGTTGGCTTCAATGCTTTAAACTTTCCCTCATCTTTTATAATCACATTTTCAAAACAATAGCGCAGCGCACTCGAATAAGCTGCGTAACGAAAATACAAATCGTCATTTTTGATACACGCCATAAAACCTATAAAATTACATTCACTTTCGCTGGCATAGCCAATTTGGTGTGCCATTTCGTGGCAAATTACCAGCGGAAAACCATACATCGGTAATTTGTAATTCACCTGACATTCATTGGTAAACGGATTCAAGTATCCTCCAAAACCCATGTATGTCAGCGGCAAACTAAACAATGACTTTTTTCTGCTTGGAATTTCATAATTAAAAAATGGATGTATTTTTGTTAAAATAGCATAGCCATTTTGCGACATTTTGAAAACAGAATCTTGCGAGTATGGATTGGTAACTTTTTGATTTTTGTTGTGTGTGATTTGAAATTGTACTTCGTTTGTTTTGATAATTAATTTTTCAGTAAAGGCAAATAAATCGGCATCTGTATAGTCTCTTTTGATATACATCTTTTCAAATAGTGGTAACCTGTAATAATTTAGCGCCCATAAAAAATGAAACAAGAAATAGAAAATTGAAAATCCGCTCAACACTTTTAGCACATTATTTTTCCATTGCTTACGCCACGTTTTTCGGGTATTCCAAACAGTTATCAGCAAATAAATAATCAGAATTCCATATAAAATATCACCAATAGAAAATGGAATTTGACCTAAAACGAAACGTTCCATTCTTGAAGTGAAAACGTATAATCCGTTGCTATAATAGTGTTCTACAACTTCTGGAAATACAGCCAAAATCTTAATGAAAATAATTTGAAATACTAAAAAAAGAGGAAGAATATATTTTCGTTTCACGGTGCCAATTTAAAATGTAAATATAAACACAATATCAATTTGCAAAGAAGTTAAACTTTGTAACTTTGTGCTTTGACATTAAAAAAAATATATAATGAGCCAAGATATTAGAAACCTTGAACCAAAAGCACTTTGGAATAAATTTGCAGATTTGAATGCAGTACCGCGTCCTTCGAAGAAAGAGGGAAGAGTAATTCAGTTTATGAAAGATTTTGGAAATAGTTTAGGTTTAGAAACTTTTGAAGATGAAATCCGCAATGTTATCATTAGAAAACCAGCTACTAAAGGTATGGAAAACTGCAAAACAATTGTCTTACAAGGACATTTGGATATGGTGCACCAAAAAAATAATGATACCACTTTTGATTTCCTTACACAAGGAATTGATATGTATGTTGATGGCGATTGGATTCGTGCTCGTGGGACAACGCTTGGAGCGGATAATGGTCTTGGAGTAGCAGCAATAATGGCAATTTTGGAAAGTAAAGACATACCGCATCCTGCAATTGAAGCACTTTTCACCATTGATGAAGAAACTGGAATGACTGGTGCATTGAACTTAAAAGGAGGCATTTTAAAAGGAGAAATTCTTTTAAATCTGGATACAGAAGAAGACGATGAAATTGATATTGGTTGTGCTGGAGGAATTGATGTTACAGCAACTCGAACATATAATGAAGAAGAAGTTCCTGAAGGCTCTGTTGGTTACACAATCACAGTTAAAGGTTTAAATGGCGGTCATTCAGGTATGGATATTCACAAAGGTTTGGGTAATGCTAATAAAATTATGAACCGCTTATTGTTTGACGGTTTTGAGAATTTTGGCCTTCAAATTGCTGAAATTAGTGGTGGAAGTTTGCGCAATGCTATTCCCAGAGAAAGTGTTGCTAAAGTGATTGTAGCTGGCATGTATGATGAAGCTTTTGTGTTTGATATGCAGGAAATTATTAATGATATAAAATTTGAATTCAAAACAACAGAACCCAATCTTATCATTGAAATTGTAAAAAGCGATTTGCAAAGTAAAGTTATGGATTTGGGAGTTCAGGAAGCATTGCTTCGTGCTATCTATACAGCTCACAACGGTGTTTATCGCATGAGTGCTGATATGGATGATTTGGTGGAAACCTCCAATAATATTGCTCGTGTAGTGGTTGCAGCTGGTGAAATTTCTATTCAAAATTTAACACGATCGTCAATAGAAAGTTCAAAAATAGATTTAGCAAATGGATTGCGTTCTGCCTACGAATTATTTGGTTGCGAAGTAGAATTTGGTGGAAGTTATCCGGGATGGACACCAAATGTGAAATCCGAAATTCTCGATGTTTTGACTTCAATCTACGAAAATCAAAATAGTGAAAAACCTAAAGTCGTGGCTTGTCATGCTGGATTAGAATGTGGAATTCTCGGAACAAATTATCCAGAAATGGATATGATTTCTTTTGGTCCAACTATTCATGGCGCGCATAGTCCAGATGAAAGAGCTTCGATAAAATCATCTCAAAAGTTTTGGAAGTTTTTCTTGGAGATATTAGCTAATATACCAGTTAAAACTAACTAAAAATAGTAATTAATAAATAAAAAACCTCGTTTAAAAAAACGAGGTTTTTTATTTTTTTTAATTTTTCGTTTTTAAAATTTGGCAGTAAAACCTACATACAAACTTCTTCCAACTGCTGGAATAATTCCTGGACCAGGATATTCATCTGTTCTACGTGTAAAATAATGTTTGTCTGCAATATTGTTAACTCCAAATTTCAAAGCAAAATTATTGATTTTATAACTACCGCTAAAGTCTAAAACAGTATACGATGGAATGTATCCTGCGGCAGGATTATCACTAGTGGTTACATTAGAAGCATCGCCATAAGCATCGCCTACATAATTAATCTGAAAAGTAGCTGATAATTTGGTTGTATTAAAAATTAAACCCGCACGATTGATTGTTTTTGCTGCCGCTTCCAAACGTTTTCCAGAATATTCGCCCGAAGTATAGCGTGCATCTATATAAGCAAATGAATTAAAAATACTTAATCCATAATTGGATTGAGGATTAAAATATTTTAGGAAATTAAACTCTATATAACTTTCAATTCCTTTATGAATACTATTGGCAATATTTTTTCTAACTGAATAATAATCACCCGAAATAGGATCAGCTTCAAGTGTTACCCCAATTCGTTTGTTGTATGCCAAATAAAACGCGCTAAAATCAAAGTTTAAATAATTTCTAACGGTACCACGATATCCGAAATCACTATTATAACCGTTGCTGTCTTCAAGATTTGAATCTATCTTTGATGTAACACCAAATGGCTGAAGTTGGCTATAATCAATAGGTCGGAATGCTTGACTAATATTAGCATAAAGACTAGTATTTTTTGATGGTTTAAATTCTAATCCTATGCCAGCTAATCCAAAAGTTCGATTACGTAGTTCGTTAGAAAACAGAATATTGCCATCTACTTTTTTAAATCCTTTTGCTGTGCTTTGTAAATATTCAAATCTAAATCCAGGAGTTATCGTAAAGTTTTTAGAGATTCTAAATATATTTTCTACAAAAGGCGCAAAATTGGTGGTTATAAAATCCAAATCATAACCCCATTCACCTGTAATAGATAAGTTAAAATCACTTCCTGTTGTACCTTCACCGCCACCTTGACGCTTGAACCAAGCATAACTTTGACGAATTCCACCTGCCAAAGTCGATTTTTGTTTCCCAAGAGAATAAGTTTGAGAATAACGGATTTCAGTAGTTTCGTTATTCATGTTTTCTATACCCACTTCTCTAGGAACAAATGAATTTGTGCTTTGATTGATATCATCATTTGCCTCTGGTCCACCATCTTCATTTCTCCAAACAAGGGAACGATTACTAAATAAATAACTCGATTTGATACTCAAATTGCTGTTTTCAGACGGAGTATAATTGGCGTATGCCGTAATAATATTCCAAGGACTTTTCAGCCAGTTTCTACCACGTGTAGATTGACTTGGATCTGAACTGAATTGTGCATCTGTCAATCCGCCGGGCATTTTTATTTTGTTTCGAAGTAAAGAATATTCAACACCAAAATTCCATTTATTAGAATGGGTGTACTGAATTTTAGCATATCCAGAAACTTGCGTTTGCTCGCTATTAGGTCTGTAACCATCTATAACTCTATATTGCAAATAAGCATAGTAACTCCATTTTTTATAATTGCCACCTAAAGAATTGTATGAATTATATAATCCATAACTACCTATGGTTTGTGCGGTTATAAATTCAAATGGCTTATTTATCGGTGCATCTTTAATTACATAATTTACTAATCCGCCAAATTGTGAACCAAATTGTAATGATGCTGCACCTCTAACAAATTCTATTCGGCTAACTGCTTCCATTGGAGGTAAATAATAAGCTTCATTGTATCCATAAATATCGGAGCTGATGTTATATCCGTTTTGTCGGGTATTCATTTCTACACTTTGTGTTGGATTTAATCCTCTGGTAGCAATTCCGTTGGCAGTAAATCCACTGCTTTCAGTTTCCACAATATTTAGACCTGGAATTCTACCCAAAATTTGGCGTGTGTTGTTTATAGCTTTATTAGCATCGAGGCTATCAATAAGAATAACTTCATTTTTTTTGCCAGCGTAAATTATTCCATTTTTGGTATCGGGCAAATGCCCAACTCCATTTACAGTCTTAAATTCTTTGATGATAACTTCGTGAAGTTTATGAACAGTGTCTGTGGTTTGCGCTTGGACAATAGAAAAATTGACTAATCCCAAAACTAAAAAATAGTGTATTGTTTTCATTTATCAAGAATAATTATAAATAGCGATGCAAATATAAATACGAGAAATGAATTGACAAAGTTTATTTAGAATAAATATAAATAATATTTTTTACCACACTGATTTACCATAGTGTACAAAAAACTATCCACAAAAAAACTAGAGAAAATGCAATTTTTTGTACAATTTTATTGATAAACTAATAGCTAGAATTTCTTCAAGGAATAACTTTCTTGAAACTTTTTGTTGTCTTGTTTACCAGAAATAGTTTCTATAAAATTATTTTCAGTGATTTTTTTATAGATAATTTTTTGAGGATAATCATGTTTTTGATTTTCAAAAATAAATATATTTTCAGTAACAGAAGTTTGTTTAAAATCTACAGGTTCGTCATTGTTTTGTCCTATAACCGTTGACTTGTATATTAAGTGTTTCTTTGTTTGCATCAGTTTTATACTTTCAAAATGAACAGTGTCTTTAGCGTTAATAAAATAACTTTCATTAGTAAAAGTACTGTCGTTTTCTTTGGTCCAGGTTTCTTTTACTGTTCCATTTGGAAGTTTTTGTTCCCACTTGCCAAGGATCCAATTCATTTTATCTAATTTTTCAAAAACCTTCTCTGATTTATGTTTACATGAAAACAATAAAATGCTAGTAAGAATTCCAATAAATATTTTCATAATCTCAATTTTCTATGTTACAATACTATAAAAATTCTGTTAACCCACAACGTTCAACTAAACACTTTTTACTATTTTTGCACACCAAACAAAGATTTTATAATGTTAGAAAGACTTCAATATGTAAAACAACGTTTTGACGAGATATCAGACTTGATTATTCAACCTGATATTATAGCCGATCAAAAACGTTACGTGCAATTAAATCAAGAATATAAAAGTATGAAAGCGTTGATGGAAAAACGCGATGAATACGTTTCGCTTGACGCCAATATTAATGAAGCTAACGACATCCTTGCTGATGGTTCTGATTCCGAAATGGTTGAAATGGCAAAAATGCAATTGGATGAAGTTAAAAACAGATTGCCAGAGTTGGAAGAAGAAATTAAATTTTTGTTAATTCCAAAAGATGCCGAGGATGCGAAAAACGTCATGGTAGAAATTCGTGCCGGAACTGGCGGTGATGAAGCTTCAATTTTTGCTGGAGATTTGTATAGAATGTATACTAAATATTGTGAAAGTCGTGGCTGGAGAACATCAGTTGTCGATATGAATGAAGGAACATCTGGCGGATTTAAAGAAGTTATTTTTGAAGTTACAGGCGAAGATGTTTACGGAACTTTGAAGTTTGAAGCTGGCGTTCACCGTGTGCAACGAGTGCCACAAACCGAAACCCAAGGTAGAGTTCATACTTCTGCAGCAACAGTCATGGTATTGCCTGAAGCCGAAGAATTTGATGTACAAATTGATATGAACGATGTTCGTGTTGATTTCTTTTGTTCCTCTGGACCTGGCGGACAATCCGTAAATACTACCAAATCGGCGGTTCGATTAACACATATTCCGTCAGGTTTAGTTGCACAATGTCAAGATCAAAAGTCGCAGCATAAAAATAAAGACAAGGCGTTGGAAGTATTGCGTTCGCGTTTATACGAGCAAGAATTAGCCAAAAAACAAGCGGAAGACGCTACCAAACGGACTTCGCAAGTAAGTAGCGGTGATCGATCAGCAAAAATCCGAACTTATAATTATGCCCAAGGTCGTGTTACCGATCACCGTATCGGTTTAGACGTTTTTGACATGGATGGCGTGATGAATGGAAAAATTCAAAAATTTGTTGACGAACTTCAATTGGTTAACAATATGGAAAAACTAAAAGAAAGTGAAGTTTTTTAATAGTTACATGCAACTAAATAATGCGGTTACTGTTTAATTTTGATACTTTCCTTTTAAGTAATTAAATAATTAATAAAAATGTTAAAACATACTACTCATAACATTATTCACTTGTTATAATTATAATGAGGTACGATTTAAAACTGCCATTTTACATTGTTTGACACATTTAGACCAAGCTTTTATTTTTATTTGACTTCGTTTGCGACTCTTCATAAACTGACCAGCTCATAAATTCATTTTTAGGCAAGTTTGCTTTATCAACAGTAGTTTTACGCTCGTCACTTAAAGATTTGTTATGTTTTTGAACAGATTTTTATGTTCTAGTTGTTCCCTCAATTTGCTCATTCAATAAACCGTTCGTTTTATTAACATGTTCTAAAGGATCTAGGATAAACTGCCATTGTTCGCCCATAATTGGACTTTTTCCTTCATTCCATCCGCCTTTAAAATCTTCCTCTTTAGACATGTTAAAATATTTATTTGAAAAACGAGGATTGCTTTGCAATATTCTTGGAGGAAAATTATCTTTTATTTTATCAAGCGCTGCTTGAAACATTTGAAAATGAGCAACTTCTCTTGTCATCAAATAACGTAAAGATTCCTTAACATATTCACCTTCGGTAAATTTCATTAGATTTTCATAAACCATTTTTGCACTTGTTTCGGCACCAATATTTAATCGTAAATCGGCTGTTAAATCACCAATTCCCATAATATAACTCACTGTCCAGGGATTTCCAACACTATCAGTAAGTGTAGGTGTACCGCCACTTACTATAAAAAAATGTGGATCAATCATCGCCTCATGAATATAACTTTCTTTAGCCGATTGTCCACTCCAGAATATATTAAAAATTAAGTTAGTTAATTAAACCTGTTGGCTAATTTAAGTAGTAGAATAATTGCAATCCTGAAGGTTGTAAAATGACTTTATTATATTTTTTGGCTTTAGTCTAATTTATATATTTTAAATTAATTATGTCTTTAAATTCATACCAAGCTGTAAAAGAAGTAGCTATTAAGGCTATTGTTTTGTTCACTGGGCTTTGATTTTCATTTATTATCGATTTGAGTGCATACC
>NZ_JANXUG010000023.1 GCF_025352015.1 Flavobacterium sp. | reverse complement strand
CAGCTTTAAATCCTCAATTTGATGTTTCTACTCCTGGTCAAGTAAAATTTACTTGGGAAGATAATTCAACCAATGGAAATGCACAAGCAACAGATAAAGCTATGGTTGTTGTCTATAATCCAGCAAAAGGAGAAAGTGTTTACATTACAGAGGGAGCTACAAGAGCTGATTTAACACAATCTGTTATTATTCCTTCTAACTACTCTGGAGATGATATAGAGATGTTTATATCGTTTATGAGTGCTGATGAAACACAATTATCAAATAGTATCTATATTGGCTCTGGTACGGCTTCATAAAATTAATAGATACTTATTTCAAGAACCACCTGTAAAATGGTGGTTTTTTTATGTTCAAAACATTATGATTGTGGGGATTATGTGGGGATTTTTAGCAAATAAAAAACCCTAACTAATTGATAATCAATCGTTAGGGTTTTAATTCAGCGGAGAAAGAGGGATTCGAACCCCCGGACCTGTAACAGTCAACAGTTTTCAAGACTGCCGCAATCGACCACTCTGCCATTTCTCCAATATCTTTAGCAACCCTTGCAGATTTCGGTTGCAAATATAACAACCTTTTTCATTTACCAAAAAGATTTTAAGTAAAATATATACTTATTTTTTTATCTAAAGTTATTTGTTTCACTTACTGATATTTACTTCGCAAAACTGTTACCTTTGTTAATAGGGCACATATTCTGTAATTTCTAATCCATAACCAATCATCCCTACACGCTTGGTTTGCGTCGTGTTCGATATCAGTCTTATTTTTGATATATCGATATCATGTAATATCTGTGCGCCAATGCCAAAATCTTTAACATCCATCTTAATTTGCGGAATTTTAAAGACTTTGTTAGCTTGTAATTGTTTTAATTCTGCTAAACGATGCAGTAAATCGGATGAATCTATTTCTTGATTGATGAATAAAATAGCACCTTTTTCTTCTTGAATAATTCTATTAAAAACATCCTCTAATTTCTTGTCAACTGCTATAGCCAACGTATTAAGTACATCATTTGTGGCTTGTGTCGAATTAATTCTAGTAAGTACGACATCTCCCAAATTCCAACTCCCTTTTGTTAATGCCAAATGTACTTGCTTGTTGGTAGTTTGCTGGTAAGCTCGAAGGCGGAATGTACCAAAACGGGTTTCTATTACAAAATCATCTTTTTTGACAATTAAGCTGTCATGTTGCATTCGGTAAGCAACCAAATCTTCTATAGAAACTAATTTTAAATCAAATTTTTTAGCTACTTCTACTAATTGAGGCAAACGTGCCATTGTGCCGTCTTCATTCATGATTTCTACAATAACACCTGCTGGTTTAAAACCAGCCAATCGAGCGAAATCAATAGCGGCTTCTGTATGACCTGTTCGACGTAACACACCACCTTGCTTTGCAGTTAATGGGAAAATATGTCCAGGTCGAGCCAAATCGTGTGGTTTGGTTTGTTCATGAACCAATGCCAATATTGTTTTTGCTCTATCAGAAGCAGATATTCCCGTAGTAACACCGTGTCCTTTTAAATCAACAGAAACAGTAAAAGCAGTTTCCATATGATCGGTGTTGTTTTTGACCATAGAATGCAATTCCAATTCACTGCATCTTTTTTCTGTCAAAGGTGCACAAATTAGCCCTTTACCATGGGTAGCCATGAAGTTAATCATTTGAGGTGTTACTTTTTCGGCTGCAGCCAAAAAATCACCCTCATTTTCTCGATCTTCATCGTCAACAACTATAATAATTTTGCCTTGACGAATATCTTCAATGGCCTCTTCAATAGTGTTTAGTTTTATGGACGTAGCAATATTCATTATAAATCTTTATTAGATTTTGATAAAACTTCTTTTAAATAAATAAAATAATAAAAATAGAAAAGCGGATAAAAAGGAAAAGCACCTAGCATGACTATGTAGTTTTTCAAATCTATTTTTTGGGTGGTTTGATTCGATATACGATGCAGGAGTGTTTGCGTTTTGTATAGAAATAAATAAAAAATTAAGGCAATTGCTATGGCACCAATCATTGCAATTAAACCTTGTAATTCAGAAGTAATTGTAATAATTAATAAACCTAAACAACTAATTAAAGTAAATAAGCTATACTTTTTATAGTGCTGAAAAATTATTGCAGGTTCTGTGGTCTCGTTTACAATTAGTTTTGTTTTGTTTGGTGCTATTAAAGGTTTTTTAGCAATTGTTTTATTAGTTTCTTTACTGTCAAAATCCAACTGATTTTCAATAGGCTGTAAATTAAATTTGGTGTTGGTTTTAGTAATCATAAAACGATTGTAAATATTTGTAAACCAATCAAAAGTAATGCTGAATCCTTTATCGTCGGTAGCTTTTTTTGTAAGCATTATCGCTAATGGTATTAATATGAAAGTTGCCATCCAACAACCCAAAAAAGGAGAAATCCCGTTTTGTTGTGCTACTTTTTTCCCAAAGGTATTTATGAAATGGAAGATGATAAAAATCAATATGGCAAAAACAATTGGTAATCCCAAACCGCCTTTTCTAATTATTGCTCCCAAGGGTGCGCCAATAAAAAACATTAATAAACATGCAAATGCGATAACAAATTTGTCGTACAAAGCAATCCAATGAAGGCTGATATTTTTTTGCTTATCTTCAAGTTCAAAGCGAGAACTTTCTAAAGAAAACTTTGTTGCGTCAATCGTACTACTTGCTACACGCAGGATTTGAGTTTTATCATTGGTTGAAAAACCTTGCAATAAATTATCAATATCCAGGTTAGGCGAATTGTTATTCGTTGCAATAATCGAATTTCCTGACAGGGTACGTTGTCCAATATTTTCTGAAATAGATTCAACATCTTTATTATAATTCTTTTGTAACGAATCTAGTGTGAATTTTAGTTCACTAACGTTGAGCATCGTATTGGTATTGGTAATTTTACCTTCCTCTAAATTGGTACTATTTAATTTAGACAAATCAATATTGATTACATAGCGTTTGAACTCGCTCTTGGCAAAGGGAACTTTGTTGCGATCTTCAAATTTTTTGGGAATAATATCTTCATAATAGTTGCCATCTTTCAAAACTAATTTTAGTATGTTGGAATTCTCACTACTTACTAACTCTCCTGTTTTTGCTTTGATAACGGTATTGCTACCCGCTCCAATCGCAGCTAATTCATGAATGGTGACACCATTTAAAAATTTACCATTTTCGCCCGATTTCTTCTCGACTTTAATGTTATAAGTTCCAACTTGGCTAAATTGACCTTCGGCGATTGCCATAGCAGGTTTTACTTGAGCAATATTTCTTCTAAAGTTGATAAATTTATATTCGGCAAATGGAATGACATTATTGGCAAAAAAAAAGGCACAAATACTTAATATGCAAATGAAATAAATAAGGCTTTTCATAGCTCTCTGCAATGATATTCCCGAAGATTTCATAGCGGCAAACTCATAGTTTTCTGCCAAACTACCAAAAGTCATAATTGAAGCCAAAACTATCGAAAGAGGTAATACAAGGGGGATAATACTAGGCATTTTGAACAATAAAAACTTCAAAATCATTATGAAGTCTAAATCTTTGCCAGCCAATTCAGATATGAAAAGCCAGACTACTTGAAGTACGAAAATGAAAAATAAAATTACAAAAACCGCAGCAAATGTAACGAGGAACGATTTTAATAAGTACTTGTCAAGTATTTTCACCTCGGAGTTTAATCTAGTTTATTGATGTAGTATTTAGGATACTTACTTGCAACAAATGTAAACTGATTTTTTGATAAAGGTTGATTGGTTTTAAAAGAATTAACAGAAAGGGTTGTTTTTGTCCCGTTTTTACCCATTTCAATCACATTGTAAATGTTTTTGGTTTGCGAATCAATACCTAGAAGTATTTCTTTTCGTTGATCTTTGGAATTGGCTGGTACTAATTTTATATATTGGATTTTTCGACCTTTCACATCTTGAAGAATGTCCCAAGTGTATTTGTAGCCATTGTTAAAAAAGGTAAGCATTTTTGAAGGCGTAATTGCGCCATCATCTTTTTCGTTTAAACTAGAAACAGTTACTTCTTCGTCTTCGGGAACAATAGAGTAATTTTTTTTACCGTCAAATATTTTGGTAACACCCATAAAATTTAGTACATATTTGTTTCCTTCGAGTACTAAATTACCTTTACTTTCTTTATTTATATTCTCTTTGTTATTGTTCAGTGTGTATTTAAAATCAATAGTTACATTGTTATAAGACTTAATTTTAGAGGTCACTTGGTCTAACAACTCTTTTGCTTTTTTATCTTGTGCATTTACAGTAAGTGTTACTAAAAATACGATAACAATCGAAAGTATTTTGTTCATTTTAAGCGTTGTTTTGTTCGTTGGTAAAAAATAAATCCAATGAAGCCAAATCAGGAATATTAACTCCTCTAGCTTTGCTTCCTTCAAACTGACCCACAATTCCAGCAGCTTCTAATTGATCAATTAAACGTCCTGCGCGATTGTAACCCAATTTCAACTTTCTTTGCAATAATGATGCCGAACCTTGCTGGGTCGTTACAATAATCTCCGCTGCGTCTCTAAACAAGCTGTCTCTTTCTGAAATGTCGAACTCAAGGTTTACGCTACTGCCATCTTCGCCAACATATTCGGGTAGCAAATAAGCACTTGCATAAGCTTTTTGGGAACCAATATAGTCTACAATTTTTTCTACTTCGGGTGTATCTACAAATGCACATTGTACACGCACTAAATCATTCCCGTTAGAATATAATAAATCGCCACGACCTATTAATTGATCAGCGCCTTGTGTGTCTAATATAGTTCTAGAATCAATTTTTGAAGTCACCCTAAAAGCAATTCGAGCAGGGAAATTTGCTTTAATAAGACCAGTAATTACGTTTACAGATGGTCTTTGAGTGGCAATTATTAAATGAATTCCAATAGCACGTGCTAATTGAGCCAAACGTGCAATAGGAGTTTCTACTTCTTTACCCGCAGTCATAATCAAATCTGCAAATTCATCAACAACCAAAATGATGTAAGGCAAAAAACGATGCCCATTTTCCGGATTTAATTTACGTCCTTTAAACTTATCATTGTATTCCTTAATATTACGAACCATGGCATCTTTGAGCAACGAATACCGATTGTCCATTTCGATACACAACGAATTTAGCGTATGGACCACTTTAGTATTATCGGTAATTATGGCATCACCATCATCGGGAAGTTTTGCCAAATAATGGCGTTCTATTTTATTAAAAAGTGTTAACTCAACTTTCTTTGGGTCTACCAAAACAAATTTTACTTCTGCAGGATGTTTTTTGTACAACAATGAGGTTAAAACAGCATTCAGTCCCACTGATTTTCCTTGTCCTGTTGCTCCAGCCATCAATAAGTGCGGCATTTTTGCCAAATCGACAACAAAGGTTTCGTTAGAAATTGTTTTTCCCAATGCGATTGGCAATTCCATTTCGGCTTCTTGAAATTTCGCAGAACCAATAACACTTCGCATAGGAACCATCGTCGGATTTTTATTTGGAACTTCGATACCAATAGTCCCTTTTCCGGGAATTGGTGCAATAATACGAATACCTAATGCTGCCAATGATAACGCAATATCGTCTTCTAAACTTTTTATTTTTGAAATACGAATTCCTGCTTCGGGAACAATTTCATACAAAGTTACTGATGGTCCAACGGTAGCTTTGATTTGGGCTATATCAATCTTGTAGTTTTTTAACGTTTCTACAATCCTGTTTTTATTTTCTTCCAGCTCTTCTTGATTGATAGTTATTCCAACAGAGCTATACTCTTTTAGTAAATCAATGGTCGGAAATTTATAGTTGGATAATTCTAATGTTGGGTCAAATTCCCCAAAATCGGCAACCAATTTTGCTGCTAAATTTTCTTCCACAATATCTTCGTCAGCCGCTTTTTCTATTAAAAAAACTTCATCATTTGTTTCGATAATTTCTTTTACAGGTTCATTATAAACTGGCACTGTTTGTAGCGTTGGAGTAACATTTTTTATCGTTGGTTCCAAATTAATTTCGGAAGCGTTTTCAATCGTCGGTTTTAAACCTTCTTTATTAATCTCGAATTGCGATGGTTTTAAGGTTGGTTCTTCCAGATTCTCTTCTGAATCTAAAACAGCAAATTCCTCTAAATTATAGCTAGTTCCGTTGTTATTTGTTGTTAATCCATTCATTTCCTCCTTAATATCTTTATGTTTTTTTTCAAAAAACGTTTTAATAGCATCAGGTGCTATTTTTATTTTGAAAATCAAATAAATGATAATAAAAAAGATAATGCCAAGAAGCGTTCCTGTTTTACCAATATAATCTTGAATAAATTGGTTCATTTCATACCCAATTGTTCCGCCAAGTTCGGGAAGGGTTGTGGCAAAAAAACCAAATGCTACTGACAATATTATGATGGCAAAAAAATCCCAAAACCAAGTATTTTTGAGTTTAGTAATCGGTAAATCTAATAGTAAAAAAGCGCCACTTAAAAACAATAGTTTGACAAACAGGAAGGAAGCAACCCCAAAACCACGATAAATAAATAAATCGGCAACGTAAGCTCCAAATTTACCTAACCAGTTATCAACAGTTTGAGTTCTATCTGTTAACGAGTTTACAGCACTTTGATCGGCTTGACCCGATACAAAAAAAGATATGAATGAAACCAAAAAGGCAATTGACAGTAATAGTAGAAAAAATCCAAAAAGCATTCGATATTGCTTTTTGGTCTTAAGAATTTTAATTTCCGAGTTTGGATCTTTCTTTTTGTCGGGACTTTCTTTTTTTACTGTTTTTGCCATTGGTTAATTATAAAAGCTATAAAAATAGAAATTTAATCGAATGTTTATAGAAATTTTGGTACATAAATTAATAATCCGATGGCTAGAGCAGCAATAGCCGCAAATAGTACAGCACCTGAGGCAATGTCTTTGATGAAGCCAATTCTATGATGAAATTCGGGATGAATAAAATCGGCAATTTTTTCAACAGCAGTATTTAAACTTTCTACACTCAAAACCAATCCAAAAGCCAAAATTTGCATCATCCATTCTTGTCTTGAAATATCAAAAACAAAACCAGCAATGATGAGTAACATCGCCAGCGACGATTGCACCATAATACTATGCTCGGTCGTGACTAATTTATAAGCACCTTTAACTGCATATCCTACACTTTTTAGTCGACCAGTAAATAAGGAGTTGTCTTTTTGAAATTCCATTATTCAGCAATTATACTGCAGCTAAAGCAGCTTGATAATTAGGTTCGCTACCAATTTCGGGAACTTGTTCCGCATATTTTATAATACCGTTTTCGTCTAAAACAAGTACTGCTCTCGAATGCAAACCAGCAAAGGCTCCGTCAACGATTTCCAAACCATAGTCCTTACCAAAGTTTCCGGTTTTAAAATCTGACAAACAAACTACATTTTCTAATCCTTCGGCACCACAAAACCTCGTAAAAGCAAACGGCAAATCACGCGAAATGCATAAAATTTTTGTGTTTTGTAATGTATTTGCTTTAGCATTAAAAGTTCGGGTTGAAGTGGCGCAAATTCCAGTATCAATGCTTGGAAAAATATTCAAAATTAGTTTTGAACCAGCAAAATCAAATAAAGTGACTTTGTTTAAACCTGTATTTATTAACTCAAAATTTGTTGCTTTTGAACCCGATGTTGGTAGTTCACCGCTAGTGTGTATTGGATTTCCTCCTAATGTGATTGTTGCCATTTTTATATAAAAATTTAGTCGCAAAAGTAACTAAAATAGTTCGTATTTAAGAATATGGATTTGAGATTTTAAAAAACACACAAATAAAACTTGGATATTATAATTTATATATCGTAATATTGCAATATATAAATATAGTAGTTTTATGGGAGCTTCAAAAACAGAACATTTTTCAAACGAACAAAACGAAGTAGCCTACATATTTAAGGCCATTGCTCATCCAGCACGAGTAGCGATTATTGAATATTTATTAAAAACTGACTCGTGTATTTGTACAGATATTGTCAACGAATTACCGTTGGCACAGCCAACAGTTTCTCAACATTTGAAAGAGTTAAAAAATGCTGGAATAATAAAAGGAAGTGTTGAAGGAAATGCCATTTGCTACTGCATTAACGAAGTTATCTTAAAGAAAATCGAAAGTTATTTTTCGGTAATGAATATCAAATTAAAAAATAAATGCTGTTGATAAACAGGGAGTTATGAGGTTAAAGTTTCTTTTCTATTCACAAGCTCTTAATTTTTTTTTATTAAAATCTAATACAAAACAAAGTGAAACTATCTGACATTAAAATCGAATTAAAAAAGCAAAGCACATTAGCTTTTAAATTACCCAATTGCGAAATGGTTCCCAATCATTTTCATATAACCGAAGTGGGAAAAGTGACCAAACATTTTAACGATTGCGGCGGTGAAGTTCGCATTGAAGAAGCTGCTAATTTTCAGTTGTGGGAAGCAAATGATTATGACCATCGTTTGCATCCAGAAAAATTAATTGACTTTATCGAACTTTCTGAAAAATTATTGGAAATGAGTAATTTAGAAATTGAAGTTGAATATCAAATGAAAGAAACTATTGGTAAATTTAGTTTGTATTTTGACAGAACTAATTTTTGTTTGGTGCCAAAAATAACCGATTGTTTAGCCAATGATAAGTGCGGAATAGCACCAGCGCTCATCGAATCAAAAATAGGAGCATGGAAAGAAAAAGCTTCCTGTTGTGCACCAAATGCAGGTTGTTGATAGGATGAAAAATTTCGCTATCAAACACAAAAAGAAAATTATAATTACGACAACCGTTTTAATTTTAAACCTTATTTATGGATTTGATCCAAGATTTACCATTATTAATTTAGTGTGGATTTTAATTTGATTATGAGAATAAAAGAACATTGGGAAAACGTTTTTTCTACAAAAACTGAAAATGAAGTGAGCTGGTATCAAGCGTATCCGCATATTTCAATCGATTTTATTCAACAATTTCAATTGCGATTTGATGCTCAAATTATTGATGTTGGTGGAGGTGACAGTTATTTGATTGATGCACTTTTGGAATTGGGTTTTAGCAATTTGACGGTGCTTGATATTTCTGCAAAAGCTATCGAAAGACTTAAAAACAGACTAGGAAGCAGAGCAAATAATAAAGTTACTTTTATCGTTTCCGACATTTTAGATTTTGATCCAACTGTAGCTTATGATTTGTGGCATGATAGAGCATCTTTTCATTTTTTAACAGAAAAAAATCAAATTCAAAAATATGCAAAAGTGATTGCATTGGCTACAGCCGATAACGGCAAACTTGTGATAGGAACTTTTTCTGAAAAAGGACCAACAAAATGTAGTGGTTTAACTATTACTCAATATTCTGAAATTAAAATGATTGAAGTATTCCAAGCGTATTTTGATTTTATTGCTTCCAAAGAAGTAGAACACCAAACACCTTTTACGACCATTCAAAACTTTATTTTTTGCAATTTTAAACGAAAGATAAGATGAAAAATATTTTAATTTTATGCACAGGAAATAGTTGTCGTAGCCAGATAGCACATGGCTATTTCGAATATTTTACAGATTCTGCTAAAGTCAAAGTGTACTCTGCTGGTGTGGAAACTAACGGTGTCAATCCGAAAGCAATTATCGTTTTGAAGGAAGACAACATCGATATTTCGCACTATACTTCTAATAACATCGATGAATATTTTGATGTTTCGTTTGATTATGTGATTACAGTTTGTGATAATGCAAAAGAGCGATGTCCTTTTTTTACAACGCAGGCTAAAAAATTTCATCATAATTTTCCTGACCCAGCAAAAGCGGTTGGGACCGATACGGAAGTTATGCAACAATTCCGAAAAGTCAGAGAACAGATAAAAACTTATTGTAAACTGTTTGTGGAAGATAATGAAGTCTAAAAAAGTCCAGATTTCTCGGGACTAAATTTAATATATGAGATTTGGTATCTACAATTTATATATGCAGCGGTCTATTATCTGTTGCCGCTAATGCTGCTTCTTTAAGAGCCTCTGCAAATGTTGGATGCGCATGCGACATTCTGGAAATATCTTCGGCGGAGGCTCTAAATTCCATTGCAATTACCGCTTCAGCAATCAAATCGGCACAACGTGCACCAATCATATGAACACCTAAAACTTCGTCTGTTTTTGCATCGGCTAATATTTTTACAAATCCGTCTAAATCGCCACCCGCACGAGCTCTTCCTAATGCTTTAAAAGGAAAACTTCCCGCTTTGTATTCAATTCCGTCGGCTTTCAATTGCTCTTCTGTTTTTCCTACTGTGGCAACTTCTGGCCAAGTGTAAACAACTCCCGGAATTAAATTATAATCAATATGTGGTTTTTGTCCTGCCAATATTTCGGCAACCATTACACCCTCTTCTTCGGCTTTGTGTGCCAACATTGCTCCACGAACAACATCGCCAATCGCATAAATGTTAGGGATATTGGTTTGTAAATAATCGTTTACTTCCACCATTCCACGTTCTGTGATTTTTACACCAGCTTTGTCAGCATTCAATCCTACTGTATACGGACGACGACCTACTGAGACTAGAGAATAATCACCTTCTAAAGTGATGGTTTCGCCTTTAGCATTTTCTGCTTGAACCATGATACTATCGCCTTTCCTTTCTACTGATTTCACTTTATGGGAAACGTAGAATTTTATTCCCTGTTTTTTTAACACTTTTGTTAATTCTTTCGACAAACTTGCATCCATTCCCGGAATAATTCTGTCCATAAATTCAACTACCGAAACTTGTGCTCCTAGTCGCAAATACACTTGTCCTAGTTCAATTCCGATTACACCACCACCGATGATTATTAGATGTTTAGGGACTTCTGGCAATTTTAACGCTTCAGTTGAGGTAATAATTCTTTCTTTATCCAGTTTTATAAAAGATAGATTAGATGGTTTTGAACCCGTTGCAATAATAATATTTTTAGCTTCGAGAACTTCCGAGGTTCCAGCTGATTTGGTTATTTTTACGTGAGTTGCATCTTCAAATGAACCTAAACCTTCGTAAACCGTGATTTTATTTTTATCCATTAAAAATTTTACGCCACCCGATGTTTGGTCTACAACAGCTTGTTTACGAGCAATCATTTTTTCGAGGTTTACTTTTACTTCGCCTGAAACTTCAATTCCATGATCGGCAAAATGTTGTAATTCTTCGTAATGATGTGACGATGCTAATAACGCTTTGGACGGAATACAACCCACGTTGAGACACGTTCCACCCAAATTAGAATATTTTTCGATGATTGCAGTTTTAAAACCTAATTGGGCACATCGAATTGCTGATACATATCCGCCAGGACCTGACCCTATAATGATTACGTCGAATGAACTCATGATTATGTGTTTGTTAATTTATTTTTTGCGTCACAAAATTACAGCTTTTATTTCAGTTAAAAAATAAAATAAAAACAGCATTTATAAGATAAATTTTAAGATTATTTTTAATTAATAAGGTTAGGAATACAATATCAAAAAACTTTATTTTTTTTATGTTAAAATTTAGAAAATCAACTAAATTATGATTTCATTTCGTTAATTTTGAGGTAGAATATTAGAAATAATTGTTCAAAAGAACAATGAAATAAGATATTCAAAATGAGGAGCTTTAACAGTAATAATTTACTTCTCATTGTATACAAATTTATACTCATTAAAAGCAATCGTTAAGAAGAAATTTTTCCTTTTGCAGTTGGTAAAAACCAATAGATTTAAATAATGAAAACAGTGACTGGCTGTTAAAAAGCAAAAGTGGGTTATGAGTAAGTGATATAAGGCTGTGTAGAAAATCCGTTATAGAGAATTCTTTAACGGATTTTTTTTGTAATCTATAGTTTATAATTGGAGATTATTTTATATTTTTAAGTCTCAAAATGAAACGTTTATCAATTTAT
Organism: Flavobacterium sp.; assembly: GCF_025352015.1. GTDB lineage: Bacteria > Bacteroidota > Bacteroidia > Flavobacteriales > Flavobacteriaceae > Flavobacterium. The sequence continues at coordinate 8,830 of NZ_JANXUG010000023.1, read as the reverse complement.
AACAAACAAAACTATAACAATTATGAAAAAATCAATTATTAACTTCGTCTTGATTTTATCATGTGCGAACTTATCAGCACAATGGAAGTATCCCAATACTAAAAAAGTATCCGTTACTGATACTTATTTTGGAACTAATTACACCGATTCCTATCGTTGGTTAGAAAACATGAAAGATCCAAGTGTTGTGTCTTGGTTCAAAGAACAAGCTGATTTAACCAATGCTACTCTTAATAAAATATCGGGTAGAAATGAACTTATTGCAGAATGGAAAAGTTTGGATAAACTGCAACCGCCATCGTATCGTTCTCGAACTAAAGAAGGAGGAAGGTTTTTTTATCAAAAAACAATGCCAGGCGAAAAAGTTAGTAAAATATATTTTCGAGAAGGAGATACTGGGGCAGAACAGTTACTTTTTGATCCGCTTACTTTCATAGCTGGAAAAACGCTTTCGGTACAACAAATTTCTCCAAGTTTTGATGGTAAAAAATTACTTATTGCCTATTCAGAAAGTGGTGCTGAAGTTTCCACTATTCAAGTAATGAATGTAGATACCAAACAATTTTTATCTGATGTTATAAAAAATACTGCGGGCATTGTAAGTTGGACTTTTGACAATACCTCATTTATATATATGTGGATAAAATCGGCAGATAATACCGATCCTAACGGGCGTTTAAATCCCAAATCAAAGTTGCACAAACTAGCTACAGATAGCTATCAAGATAATGACTTTTTTAGCAATGAATCATATCCAAAATTAAATATTGATTCCAAATCTTATCCGTCTGCTTTTTTTATTAAAGATTCAAAAGACTACATATTTGCTACTGAAGGAACCGTTCAAAACGAAATGAAATTTTATTATGCACCCATATCTTATGCTTTTTCTAAAAATATACCATGGAAAACACTTTGTACACCAGATGATAAATTAGTCCGTGGATTTGACATGGCTGGAGATAAAGTGTATGCCATTACATACAATGGAGCCAAAAATTATAAATTAATAGAAACGGATTTAAAAAACCCAAATTGGTCTACCGCAAAAACGATTGGGTCAGAAAAAAAATCACAAACCCTCGAATCTTTTTCTCGTTCTAAAGATTATTTATTACTAAACTATAGTGATGGGATTAACAATCATTTATACCAATACAACATAAAAACACAAGCTACTACCGAAGTCAAAATGCCTTTTATTGGCGCTGCGTATGCCTTTTGTATTGATACAAAAACCAATGATTTTTATGTAATTATCACATCATGGAACAAGCCACCTTCTGAATTTAAATATAGTGCTGAATCAAATAATTTCGAGCCTAGCTCTTTTAATAAACCTGCCGTTTATCCTGAAGCATATAAAAATCTTGTTGTTGAAGAAGTTGAAGTCAAAGGTCATGATGGCGCTATGATACCATTATCAATCATTTACAAAAAAGGATTAAAAAAGGATGGTTCCAATATTTGTTTGATGGATAGTTATGGAGCGTATGGATTTAGTATGTCTCCTTATTTTAATGTTATGGAAAATTCCTTGGCAGTTAGAGACGTTGTTATTGCAATTCCTCATGTTCGCGGTGGTAGCGAAAAAGGCGAAGATTGGTACAAAGCAGGTTTTAAAACTACAAAGCCCAATACGTGGAAAGATTTTATAAGTTGTGGAGAATATCTTGTGGCAAACGGATATACATCACCAAAAAAGTTAGCAGGTACCGGAACCAGTGCTGGCGGTATTTTAATATCGCGTGCTATTACAGAAAGACCAGATTTATTTGCAGCCGCCATTTGTAATGTCGGTTGCGCCAACACCATGAGAGGAGAATTTTCATCAAATGGTCCGGTTAATACGCCAGAATTTGGAACTGTATCTAAAGAAGAAGAATGTAAAGCTTTGTTTGAAATGGATGGCATGCAACATGTCAAAGAGAACACAAATTATCCAGCCGTGATATGTGTTGGGGGTTGGAATGACCCAAGAGTAGTGGTGTGGCAACCAGGAAAATTTGCTGCTGCAGTTCAAAATGCTTCTACTTCTGGAAAACCGGTATTGATGAAAGTCAACTATAATAACGGCCATTTTACCGAAGATAAAGAGGTGACTTTTGCTAATTTTGCTGATCAATTCTCTTTTGTTTTGTGGCAATGTGGGCATCCAAATTTTCAGTTAAAAAATTAAAAATTTGAATTAGATTTAAATCCCATCTTATATTTAAAAATGAGATGGGATTTATATTTATTCAGTTCCTAATTTAGTTTACTGTTTTTAAAGCTGTACATAAAATAAACACATAACCCAATAATTAACCAACTGCCAAACCACATCCAATTTAAAATGGTCATTCCGGTGAGCAAATAGCAACAAGAAATAAGTCCCAACAATGGAATTAAGGATAGTTTTTTTACAAATGAAACTCCAATCATGATTAGTACTAAAATGTAAAATAAAACCAACGGTAAATTAATTGCTATTTTATCATCAGAAAAATCAAAAGCAGTAGAAAAATAAGTTGGAAATAAATAATTAACTGCTAAACCTGAAAGTAAAACCAATATTGGAAAAATAAATTTTGAATTGATATAAGGCAAATTAAATTTTCCTGCTTCTTTTTCTCGTCTTGGTATCAATAATACGCCACCACAAACCAGCACAAAAGCAAACAAAGTTGCAATACTTGTAAAATCAAGTACAAATGTTTTGTCTGTAAATAATATTGGAATTCCAACTACTAAACCTGTAATAACTGTAGCAAACGAAGGAGTTTGATGTGTTGGATGTATCTTCTGAAAAACTTTTGGTAGTAATCCATCACGACTCATACTCATCCAAATTCTAGGTTGTCCCATCTGAAAAACCAATAAAACACTGGTCATGGCGACAACAGCACAAATAGAAACTAAAAATTGCATCCAACCAATATTCAAATTTTGAGGTTCAAAAATAAAGGCCAATGGATCACCAACACCTTCAAAATTTTTAAAATTTACAGCACCAGTGAGCACCAACGCCAATAAAATATAAATAATGGTACAAATAATCAAAGACAATATCATTCCTCTTGGTAAATCTTTTTGAGGATCTTTACTTTCTTCTGCCAAAACACTCACGGCATCAAAACCGATATAGGCAAAAAACACACCGCTCACAGCTGCCATAACGCCACCAAAACCGTTAGGCATAAAGGAATGAACACCGCTGCTATTGGCAGGTGACCAATTGAAAGTTAATCCATTTGAAAAAACCAAATACCCACCCACTAAAATGATTAACGCAACCACAGCCATTTTTAACCAAACCATCAGATTGCTGAAATTTCGACTTTCTTTAATTCCTTTATAAACTAAATAAGTGATGAAAAAATTAATTATCAAAGCAGGAAAATCAACAATAATTTTGAAGTCACCAATCAATGGCGCTGCATTCCAAGCTTCAACTAGTTCTTTGTTAGAACTATTGTTGAAGAAAGCGTGTTTAGCTTCCATATAACTCGTACAAAAATAGGGTGGAATATGAATGGAACATCGCTCTAAAAAAGAAGTAAAATAATCACTCCAACTAAAAGCAACATAAATGTTACCGATGGAATATTCCATAATTAATGCCCATCCAATTATCCACGCAAATACTTCACCAAAACTTGCATAAGCATAGGTGTAAGCGCTTCCAGCTGTAGGTATTCTGCTTGCAAATTCACTATAACAAAAAGCAGTAAAGGCACAGGCTATTGCTGTAATTACAAATAAAATAACTACTCCTGGGCCGCCTTTAAATATTGCTTCTCCTAAACTTGTAAAACTACCGGCGCCAAGAATAGCTGCAATACCAAAAAATGTTAAATCTTTGACGGTAAGAACTTTTTTTAAACCTGAAGAGTGCGCGCCTTCATTTCCTTGATTTACGATTGAATTAATTGATTTTTTTCGAAATATTTTGGTTAAGGACATGTTTATTCTTTTGGTTTTGAAGAAAACAAATATATAAAAGATTTGATATTAAGACGCGAATGTCCGTTCTGCATTCAGGTTTTTTTTGAAATATATTTAAGGAGGCGCAGTTTCAATATAAGTTTTGATAATTAACAAATAGTAATATATAATTAAAAACTATGAAAACCCCACAAGAAGATTGATTAAATTTGGAAGTTGAAATCTAACAAAAAAATATACTAATAAATATGGAAAATAATGTTAATCCAAACTCTACTTCGTACAACGTTAATGGTGAAAATAAATGCCCGTTTTCTGGAGGAACTGCCGCAAAAAAAAGTGCTGGTAATGGTATGAGAAATAATGGCTGGTGGCCTAATCAGCTAAAACTGAATATTCTTCGTCAGAATTCAGCAATGGTCAATCCTATGGGGGAAGTTTTCGACTATGCAAAAGAGTTCAATTCACTTGATTTACAAGTTTTTAAAAATGACATTTTAAATTTGATGACAGATTCTCAAGACTGGTGGCCAGCAGATTTTGGAAGTTATGCAGGATTATTTATCCGTTTGGCCTGGCACAGTGCGGGAACTTATCGTATTGCTGATGGTCGCGGTGGCGCAGGTTTTGGAACACAACGTTTTGCACCACTTAACAGTTGGCCGGATAATGCCAATTTAGACAAAGCTCGTTTACTGCTTTGGCCAATTAAACAAAAATATGGAAAGAAAATTTCATGGGCAGATTTGATGATTTTAGCAGGCAACTGCGCTTTAGAATCGGCCGGATTTGAGACTTTTGGTTTTGCTGGCGGACGTGAAGATGTATGGGAACCACAAGAAGATATTTATTGGGGTTCAGAGAATGTTTGGTTAGATGACAAGAGATATAGTGGCGACCGAGAATTAGAACAACCATTAGCCGCAGTTCAAATGGGGTTAATTTATGTAAATCCGGAAGGACCAAATGGGAATCCAGATCCATTATTAGCAGCACGTGACATACGCGAAACTTTTGCACGTATGGCAATGAATGACGAAGAAACAGTAGCTTTAATTGCGGGCGGACACACGCTGGGTAAAACGCATGGTGCTGCAGATCCTAGCCAATATGTTGGTGCTGAACCTGCCGGAGCGCTTATTGAGCATCAAAGTCAAGGTTGGTTAAATAGTTTTGGTGCGGGAAATGCGGGCGACACAATTACAAGTGGACTTGAAGGTACATGGACGACGACGCCAACAAAATGGAGTAATAATTACTTTGAAAACTTATTCGGTTTTGAATGGGAATTGTCAAAAAGTCCTGCTGGTGCGCATCAGTGGACTCCTAAAAATGGAGCAGGAGTAAATACAGTTCCAGACGCGCACGATGCATCAAAAAGTCACGCACCGTTTATGTTGACTACTGATTTATCCCTGCGATTTGATCCTATTTATGAAAAAATTTCAAGACGTTTCCACGAAAATCCATCAGAATTTAATGATGCATTTGCCAAAGCGTGGTTCAAGTTAACACATCGTGATATGGGGCCAAAAGCACGTTACCTTGGTTCTGAAGTACCCGCCGAAGATCTAATTTGGCAAGACCCAATTCCTGCCGCAAACTATCAACATATTGATGGTAATGATGTTGCCTCACTAAAAACAAAAATTCTTGCATCGGGATTATCGGTATCAGAATTAGTTGCTACAGCTTGGGCTTCTGCATCTACCTTTCGAGGTTCTGACAAACGTGGTGGTGCAAATGGAGCTCGTATTCGTTTAGCGCCACAAAAAGACTGGAAAGTTAATAACCCAAATCAGTTAGCAAAGGTATTGGCTGTATTTGAAAATATTAAAGAAGAATTTAACAGCACAAATTTTGAGTCCAAACAAGTTTCCATCGCTGACTTAATTGTTCTTGGCGGAAATGCTGCAATTGAAAAAGCAGCTTTGAATGCCGGTCACTCAATCGTTGTACCCTTTCAACCCGGAAGAACAGATGCTTTACAAACCCAAACTGATGTTGAATCCTTTGCAGTGCTAGAACCTCAAGCCGATGGTTTCCGGAACTATGTAAAAACAAAATATGCTGTTTCTGCTGAAGAATTGCTGCTAGATAAAGCACAATTATTAACATTAACAGCACCAGAAATGACCGTTCTTATTGGTGGGATGCGCGTACTGAATACTAATTTTGATCAGTCGCAATCTGGTGTTTTTACCAAAAAGCTAGAAGCACTTACCAACGATTTTTTTACAAACTTACTAGATTTAAAGAGCACTTGGAAAGCCGTTTCAGAATCTGATGATGCCTTTGTTGGCACTGATAGAAATTCGGGTACTATAAAATGGGTAGGAACACGGGTTGATCTCATATTTGGATCTAACACGGAGCTACGCGCTATTGCTGAAGTTTATGCATGCGATGATGCTAAAGAAAAGTTTGTAAATGACTTCGTATCGGCATGGAATAAGGTGATGAACCTAGACCGATTTGATTTAGTTTAATTACAAACAAAAAGTATTTAAAATCCTCTTGTTCTTTTAGCAAGAGGATTTTTATTTTGAACTTAGCATTGCATTTAATATTGGAATTCAAGAATTTTTTTATCGTAATTTTGAAAAACATAAAACTCACTCACTTTTGAGAACATCAATCTCCCGAATTATTGATAATCCAATGCTTTTTAAGCAACAACTTTTACTATGGTCTGAACAGTTTCGAGAAGTTGTTTTTTTAGATTCTAATGACTATAATCAAAAATATTCTAGTTTTGATTGTGCGCTTGCCGTAGATGCTTTTACAGCTATAAAAACAGATTATCACAACGCTTTTGAAGACTTGAAACAGTATAAACAAGTAACCAAAGATTGGTTGTTTGGACATTTGTCCTATGAATTGAAAAATGATATTGAGGATTTACAATCCAATAACTTTGACGGATTGCATTTTCCCGATTTGTTTTTTTTTCAACCAAAAAAGTTATTTCTTTTAAAAGGAAATCAGTTAGAAGTTCACTATTTACTGTTATGCGATGATGAAATCGAATCTGATTTTTTAGCAATCCAAACTTTCCATCAAGCATCAAGCATCAACCATCAAACGATAACCATTCATCAAAGAATTTTAAAAAAAAATTACATTGACAAAGTTAATAAAATGCTCGAATACATTCATCGAGGTGCTATTTATGAAGCCAATTTTTGTATGGAATTTTATGCCGAAAATACAACGATTAATCCGTTAGAAATTTATCAAAAACTCAATGCTATTTCTAAACCACCCTTTGCCACTTTTTTTAAAAACTATCAACAGTATTTAATGTGCGCTTCACCAGAGCGCTATCTACGAAAAGAAAATAACAAGGTTATTTCGCAACCTATTAAAGGAACTGCCAAACGTTTTTTTGATACCTTTTTAGATGAAAAATCCAAAACCGAGTTGGCAACAAATCCAAAAGAACGTTCAGAAAATATCATGATTGTAGATTTGGTGCGTAATGATTTATCAAATACAGCAATCAAAGGCTCTGTCGTCGTCGAAAAATTATGTGCTATTTACTCGTTTGAACAAGTGCATCAAATGATTTCGACAGTGGTTTCAAATGTAGAAAATACAATTTCGCCAATAGAAATTTTACGAACAACTTTTCCAATGGGAAGTATGACTGGCGCGCCAAAAATTTCGTCTACCAAAATAATCGAGGAATTAGAAGAAACCAAACGCGGTTTGTACAGCGGAGCTGTCGGGTATTTCACTCCCGATAATGATTTCGATTTTAATGTTGTTATCCGAAGCATTTTATACAATGCCCAAAACAAATACGTTTCATTCTCGGTGGGAAGTGCCATTACTTCGGGAGCAAATCCTGAACAAGAATATGACGAATGTTTGCTAAAAGCCAAAGCGCTATTTGAAGTTTTAAGTTGAATTAAAATTATTACTTTTGAAAATGCTCACAAAATTTCAAAATCATATCTATTCCAATTTTCCTTTTCTTCAAGGTAGTAAACTACTTCTAGCAGTAAGTGGCGGTTTAGACAGTATGGTTTTGTTGCATTTGTGCTATCAATTGAAGCTTGACATCCGAATTGCGCATTGCAATTTTCAGTTGCGTGATGCTGAAAGTGATGAAGATGAGAATTTTGTCCAATTGCAAGCAGAAAGATTACAAATTCCAATTTACATTCAAAAATTCGACACCCAAGAATTTGCCAAACAAAATAAACTTTCCATTCAAGTTGTTGCTCGAAACCTTCGGTATGATTGGTTCAACACACTTTTGGCAACACATCATTTTGATTATATTTTGACAGCACACCATCTAGATGACAGTTTAGAAACCTTTTTAATAAATTTTGTACGAGGTTCAGGATTGGACGGTTTGACTGGAATTCCGCCGCAAAACGGAAATATTATCCGAACATTATTACCATTTTCAAGAAAAGAAATCGAAACGTTTGCCACAGAAAAAACTATTACGTGGCGTGAAGACAGTAGCAATTTATCTGGTAAATATGTAAGGAATAAACTCCGGCTCGACGTAATTCCAATACTAAAAGAACTAAATTTAAGTTTGCTAACCTCATTTGAAAGTACCATATCCAACCTTCAACAGTCGCAATCACTAATCAATGACGCTTCGCAAAGTGTTTTTAAAGAAGTGGTTCTTGAGGACGATACTATAAATATTGATATTGCAAAACTCAAGGGTTTTCCAAATTATGAAGCCTATTTATACCAATGGCTGCAACCCTTTGGATTTAAAGCATGGAACGATATTTACGCATTGGTTAACGCGCAATCGGGGAAGCAAGTATTTTCGGAAACACATATTTTGTTAAAAAATAGAAATCATTTGATTTTATTTCCAAAATTTCGCACTTTACCAATTAACTTAATAAGATCCTGCTCTTCGCCT